>NZ_LUAZ01000049.1:0-27636 GCF_001647255.1 Cellulosimicrobium sp. I38E | reverse complement strand
GGCGGGGCGGGAGCGGGGCGGTCAGCAGGTGAGGTGGTCGCCCGTCGTGGTGCCGACGATCTCGACGTAGTGGCGGAAGAGGCGGACGCGGTTGTTCATCTGCCGGGGGTTGCCGCCCTCGCACTCGAGCGGGCCGTTGATCGACCGGATCGTCTCGGCGAAGCCGTGCTCGCCGACGATCGCGTCGTGGCACGTCATCGACGCGGTGCCGGGCTGCGTGTTCCAGTACCAGAGCGCGGTCTGCCACGCGACGGTCGGGTCCTGCTCGACGAGCCACGGGTCGGCGAGGAGGTCGACGCCCAGCGCCTCGCCGGCCGCCCGGTAGTTGAAGTTCCAGGAGAGCTGGAGCGGGCCGCGGCCGTAGTAGGCGTCCTGGCCGGCGGGGCACCCGTACGGCTGGGAGGGGTCGCAGTAGTGCGGGTAGTTCGCGGTGTTCACCTCGACCACGTGCACGAGCCCGTGCGTCTCGTGGCTCACGTTCGCGAGGAACGCCGCCGCCTCGCGGCGGGCCACCCGGTCGCCGCCCGTCGTCGCGAACGCCGGGTACGCGGCCGTCGCGGCGACGAGTCCCGCGTACGTGTAGAAGGGGTTCCGCTCGGGGAACATCGCGTCGAACTGCTGCTCGGTCACGACGAACGTCGGCGCGGGGTCCGACGCCGGCGGCGAGGCGTGCGTCGTCGGGATGAGCGAGGGCGTCGGGTCGGCCATGGGGTCCTCTTCGTCGGCGGTGGCCGCGACGTCGCGGCCTCGACCACCCTACGCGATTCGTGAGGAGGCCTGCGTAATGCCCGCGGGCGAAAGGAGGAGCGCCCTGCCGCCCGCCCTCGAGCACGACGCCACCCGCCCTCGAGCACGACATGAGGGTCGCTATCGGCTGGATAACGACCCTCATGTCGTGCTCGGCGGCTGGGTGTCAGGAGGTCAGCCGCACGTCGTCTCCGGGTAGGGCGCCGTCGACTTCGTCTGGACGGCTTGGCCGTCGACGTTCTTGTACGCGACGAGCGTCGCCTCGCCGGCGTCGAGCGTCTTGCCCTTGACCGAGAACGTCTTCTCGACCGTCTCCCCGGCGGGGATCTTCGTGAACTTGTGCTCGCCCGAGACCGTCGTGACCCGGACGTCGATCGGCACCGTGTCGGTGTTCGTCACCGAGGTGGTCAGCCAGAGCTGCTTGCCCGCCGCCTTGCACGACGGCGTCGCGGTGCCGGAGAAGAGCACCGCGGTCGCGCCCGGCTCGGCGCCGATCTCGTCCGCCGTCGCGGACTGGTCGAACGACGCGTTGCCGTAGGTCGTGAACCAGCCCTGCGCCGTCGCGAAGTCCTCGGTGAAGGCGCGCGACAGGAGCAGCAGGAGCCGCGCCTTGACGGCCGTGAGGTCGCCGCCCGCGATGATGCCGTTGCCGCCCCCGTACGACGACCCCGACCCGGTGCGCGTGGTCGACACGAACCACACGCCCTTGTCGCGGATCGCGGCGGTGCGCGCCTGGCTCATCGCGGACGAGATGCCGCCGGCACCCGTGCCCGCGGTGACGATGCCCTTGACGCCGGCGTTCGCGAACGCCGCGACGCCCTCGCCGCCCGCCTGCTGGTAGGACGTGACGATCTCGACGCGCGGGAGGGTCTTGGCGTCGACCGTCGCGAGGTCGAACGGCGTGAACCACTCCTCGGTGTCGCACGACATCACGCGGGCCGGCGCGCGGCCCAGGGTGATGTTGTCGCCGTCGATCCAGCCGAGCACGCCGTACTCGCGCGTCTGGAAGGTGTCGGTCCGGTACGAGTTCGACTTGGTGACCTCGCGGGCCGCCTGGATCTCGTCGTTGAGCATGAGCACGGTGCCGAAGCAGAACGTCTGCTGCGACGCCGCGACCTTGATCGCGTTGTAGAGGTTCGCCGGCGCGTCCGTGCCGAACACGAGGCTCGAGTCCGGCCCGGCGCCCGACCCCCACGGGCGCATCGAGCCGGACGTGACGACGGGCTTGCGCGACCGGACCGTGAGGTCGAGCCAGTACGCGAACTCCTCCTGCGTGTCGGTGCCCGTCGTGACGACGACGGCGTCGGCGGTCTTCAGCTGCTTCTCGACCTCGAGCGTGAGCGCGTGGAACTGCTCCATCGAGTAGCCCGACGAGCCGGCGTTGCCGAACTGGACGGCCGTGACGTCCGCGACGGCGTCGAGCTCGGGGCGCAGCGTGTCGAGCATGTCCTCCATGAGGTACGTGCCGGCGCGGTAGCTCGTGAACGTGTCGCGGCCGGTCGCCTTGCCGGCCATGGTGCCGCCGGTCGCGACGACGACGACCTTCGGCTTCTCCGCGGCGGCGGTCGCCGTCGCGGTCGCGTACTGCGTGGACGTGATGCCGAGCGGGTTGGCCGGCGCGGTCCCGGCGGCGAGCACCGGTGCCGCGGCGCCCTCGGCGCGTGCGGCGGCGGCCGACGCCCGGGAGTCGGCGACGGTGTACGCGACCGTCGCGGCGAGGGCCGCGCACGCCAGGACGAGCGCGACGACGGCCGCGACGGCGCGGCCGGACAGGGTCAGGGTGAACGTTCTCAACAGGGGGCCTTCCGTCGGGGGAACATCTGGCCCGCCCGACGCTAGGGACGGCGTGTTGCCGGGTGATTGCCTGGGCGTAAGAAGTACGCGCGTACCGGATCGCCGCCCGCACGGTTGACCGCGGCCCGGCGCGGGTCCAGCCTGGCGGGAGGGCCGGCGCGGGTCCGGCCCGGTCAGGAGCGGTCATGGACGATCGCGACGCCGCCCTCCTGCGGGCGCACGAGCACGCCGCCGCGTGGCTCGACTCCCTCGAGACACGGCCCGTCCCGCCGCGAGCGCGCGTGGCCGACGTCGTCGCCGCGCTGGGCACGGACCTGCCCGACGGCCCGACGACGGCCGCGGACGTCGTCGACCTGCTCGCCACCGCGTGCGGGCCCGGTCTGACCGCCATGCCGTCCGGCCGCTTCTACGGCATGGTCATCGGCGGGAGCCATCCCGCGGCGCTCGCGGCCGACTGGCTCACCAGCGCGTGGGACCAGAACTCCGCGCTGCGCACGGTGACGCCCGCCCACACCGCCGTCGAGGACGTGACGAGCGCGTGGCTGCTCGACCTGCTGGGTCTGCCCGCCACGGGCGCGGTCGGGTTCGTCACCGGCGCGACGACCGCGAACTTCACGGCGCTCGCGGCGGCGCGCGGCGAGGTCCTGCGACGCGCCGGGTGGGACGTGCGCCGCGACGGCCTGACGGGCGCCCCGCGCGTCCGCGTGCTCGTGGGCGCCGAGCGGCACGAGTCGGTCGACCTCGCGCTGTCCTACCTCGGGCTCGGTGCGCCCGAGGTCGTGGCCGCGGACGACCAGGGCAGCATCTCGGTCGCCGCGCTCGCGGAGGCGCTGACGGACCAGCGCTCTTCCTCGCAGAACCTGGGCTCTACCTCGGCGGACCAGGCCTCTACCTCGGCGGACCAGGCCTCTACCTCGAGGGGGGCGGGCGGCCCGACGATCGTCGTGCTCCAGGCGGGCAACGTGCACTCGGGGGCGTTCGATCCGTTCGCCGCCGCGGTCGAGGTGGCGCACCGGCACGGCGCGTGGGTGCACGTCGACGGCGCGTTCGGGCTCTTCGCCGCGGCGTCGCCGTCGTACCGGCACCTCGTCGCGGGGTACGAGGCAGCGGACTCGTGGGCGACCGACGCGCACAAGACGCTCAACGTCCCGTACGACTGCGGGCTCGCGATCGTCGCGGACCCCGCGCCGCTGCGCGCGGCGATGGGGATGCACGGGGACTACCTCATCCAGAGCGACACGGGCGACCCGCTCGACAAGGTGCCCGAGCTCTCTCGCCGTGGACGCGCGTTCCCCGTGTGGGCGGTGCTGCGCTCCCTCGGACGCTCCGGGGTCGCGGACCTCGTCGACGGCTTCTGCCGGCACGCGACGACGTTCGCGGAGGGGATGCGCGCGCTCGACGGCGCGGTCGTGCTCAACGACGTCGTCTTCACCCAGGTGTGCGCCGCGTTCGGCGACGACGCGCGCACACAGGACGTCGTGCGCCGCGTGCTCGACGACGGCACGGCCTGGATGTCCGGCTCGCGCTGGCACGGCCGCGCGGTGCTGCGCGTGTCGGTGAGCTCGTGGGCGACGACGGACGACGACGTCCGGGTGAGCCTCGACGCCCTGCGCCGCGCCGCGTCGTCGGGCTGAGGCGGGCACCGACGAGCACGGACCGGCGCTGGTCAGGCGTGGCCGCGGACGCGGGCGGGGCACCTACACTCGCTGCCGTGCCCACCGCCGAGGACCTTGCCGCCGCCGTCCGCGCGCGTGCCGAGGGGACGCCCTACCGGATCGTCGACGAGCGCCCGGACGGGTTCGAGCTGCGCCTCGACCGCCCGGACGTGGCGTGGTGGCGGATCTTCTCGCACAGCTACTACGCGACGCTCGTCACCCACGAGGTGCGCGTCCTGCCGGACGGCCTGCGGGTCGAGCTCACCGACGTCGTGCGGCGCACGCACTGGGCGCTCGACGCGGACGGGCGGTTCGTCGAGCCCGAGCGGGGCTGGGTGCGCTCCGTCTCGCGCGGGAACATCCGGTCGACGTTCACGGCGTCGATCGCCGACGCGGAGTCGGGGGCGCGGACCCGCGTCCTCTTCGACACGTCGGCCGGGCGCCGGATCGTCACCGAGGCGGCCCAGGGCCTCGGTATGAGCGTGGGTGCGTCGGCCGGGAGCCGCGCCGCGACGATCGTCGGCCTCGTGGCCGCGGGTGTCGGGCTGGCCGTCGCGCTGGGCGCCGTGGTCCTCGCGCTCACCGTCGGCCGAGGCTGACGGCCAGCCGCGACCGCCCCCGGCAGGGCGCGGCCCGGGCGTCCCCGCCGCAGCGGGGCGCCCGGGCCGGGCAGCAGGCCGGTCAGCGGCCTCCCGCCGTCACCGACCGCGGTGCTTGCCGAGGTCGACGCGAACGAGGTGCCCGTCGGGCGGCGTCGTCTCGTCCGCGGGCAGCACGTTCGTCGTCGCGAGCAGGCCCTTGCCGTCCCACTCGAGCCCCGCGGGCAGCGGGACCTCCACGACCGTGCTCGGGCCGCGCTTGCCGACCTGCGAGATCCTCCCGCCGAACAGCTCGCTCACGTAGACCGTGCCCTTGTCCGTCACGGCGAGGTTCGTCGCGCCGACGAACCCGGTCCCGAGCTGGCGCACCTTCCCCTTCCAGGGGTCCACCGTGTAGACGGCGCCGCGCGCCCCGAGGCTCGCGTCCTCGGGCCCGCCGGGGAGCGTCGTCACGTAGAGCACGCCGCGCGGTCCCACCTCGACGTCGGTGGGGACGGGCTCGAACCAGTACGTCTCGCCGACCACGCAGTCGGGCCACCCGATGGCGGCCGCTGCCTCCGCGGTGACCACCGCGGGCTGGGCCGGGAGGACGGCCACCGTGCGGACCTTCCCGCGGTCGCTGATCGACAGGATCGCGTTCGCGCCCGCGTCGGCGACGTAGGTCGTGCCGCGTGCCGTCGTCGTCGCGTACGGGTGGGAGTCGGCGATGCCCGTGTACAGACCCGGGACCGGTACCGGGGGCACCTGCGCGACGCACGCCGGGTCGGTCTCGCGCAGGCCGTAGGTCACGCCCGCGTCAGGGTTGTTCGCCTGCTCGTACGCGAACGTGTCGGCGAGGACGCGGGGCGTGCCCGTCGGGTTCCCCCAGCGGTCCGTGCGCAGCGTCGAGACCTCCGACGCGACCGGCCCCTGCTCGCCGAGCTGTGTCTCGGTGAACGTGATCCTGCGGTCGGCGTAGGAGACGCCGCCCACCTCGCCGCCGTCGGGCGACGCGTAGAGCACGTTCGGCGTGCCGTCGCGCCCGACGGCCGTGAGCAGGCCGGGGAAGTTCTGGGTGACGTAGGTCGTGCCGCGCGGACCCACCGCGAGGCTGAGCGGGGTGACGAGCCCGGTCGCGACGTCGGTCACGGTGGGTGGGCGTGGGTCGGGCTTGCCGCCGTGCGCGACGGCGGGGCTCGCGACGAGCACGAGGGCGGCGGTCGCGGCGGCGACGCCTGCGGGCAGGGCGGTGCGGAGTCTTCTCATGGGTGCTCCAGGTCCGGCGGTCCCGGGGCGCGGCAGGGGTGTCGTCTCCGTGCTGCGGAGCGGCACGCGTGCGGGTCGCGCCGGGACGTGGGTGAGGTGGTCGTCGGGCCGGACGACGTGGCGCGCCACAGGTGTGCCGAGGGCGTGCCGTGCGACCGGCGAGGCGCCGGCCGGGAGTCTGCTGTGCGTCGGCGGTGAGCACAGACCTCCGAGTGTGCACCCGACGGCCGCCGCGGTCCAGGACCGTCGCCCCGGGCGACGGGCGCCCGGGGGGCGACCGGTGGGACCGGCGGGTCAGCCGCGGACGGCCAGGTCCACCCAGACGAGCCGGTGGTCGCTGCTCGGGAACGGGAAGACGCCCGTGAGCCGCGACAGCGGGTCCGCCTGGACCGGCCAGAACACCCCGGCGTCGCGCACGCGCAGGTCGCGCGACGGCAGCACGTAGTCCGCGCGCAGGTTGCCCGGCGCGGTGTCCGCGAAGTCGGCGGTGTCGAGCGCGGGGTCGCCCCGGTGGGTCGCGTTCGCGCCGCCCTGGAGCGCGGCGGCCTCGACGCCGCCGGCCGAGCGGGGCGCCGGGTCCTGGACGCGCCGGTGGTCGAGGAGCTGGTCGATCGCGGCGTCGACCGAGTCGCCGTCGAGCGGGTCGGCGTTCTGGTCGCCCAGGACGACGAAGCTCTCGCCGGGGTGCAGGCCCCCGCGGCGGCCGGCGTCGTCGTACACGTACCGCGACGCCTTGCCGGGCGTCACGTAGTCCGCCCAGAACCGGATCTCGTCGCGGTTGCGCCGCCCGTTGCGGTCCTCGGGGCCGTCGAACGTCGGGGGCGTGGGGTGGGACGCGAGCACGTGGACCGTCTCGCGGCCGACCCGCACGGGCACGTCCCAGTGCGACTTGCTCGACAGGCGCACGACCTCGAGCTCCTCGGGCGTGAACCAGTCCGCGGGTGCGGCGGTCGCAGGGTCGTCGGGGAGCAGCGCGCCGGGCATGTCCTTCCACAGGAAGTGCTGGAAGGTGCGGACGCCGCGCGTGTCGATCGGGTACCGCGACAGCACGACCATGCCGTACTGGCCCTCGAACGCCCCGAAGCCGAACGCGTCGTCGCCCCCGCCGACCGTGCCGTCGTTGTTGAGGTCGAACCCGCTGGGCACGCCCGTGTTCGACGGGGCGACGTACGCGTAGCGGTACTCGATCGGCGCCGCACCACCCTGGGAGACCTCGAGGTAGTGGTCGCGGAACAGGTCGACGGCGCGCCCGTCGGGCACGTAGTCGAACTCGTTGAGCAGCACGACGTCGGGCCGGGTGCGCTGGAGCACCTCGGCGATCGTCGCGGCCTGGGGGTCGTCGGGGGTCGAGAGGTCGGCCTCGAGCTCTCCGGCTGCGGCGCGGTTGAGGCTCGCGTTGTACGTCGCGACGCGCAGCGTCGCGCGGTCGTGGCCGTGGCCCTGGCCGTTGCCCTGACCGTTGCCGCCGTGCGCGGCGGCGGGGCTCGCGGCGGCGCCGACGACTCCTCCGGTGAGACTGACCGTGAGGGCGACCGCCAGCGCGACGGGAACGGCGAGGACGGAGGTCAGGGCGGTGCGTGCGGTGCGGGGCTGGGCGCGGTGGACAGGTCTCGTGGACACGGTGGCTCCTCGTCGTCGGGGACGGTGGTCGTCGAGAGGTTCTCCGCCACCGTACGCACGCCCGTCCGCGCGCGGTAGGGCGGTGAGGTGACCGGCGGGTGAACGGCGGCAGGTCCTGCCGACATGGGTGCCCGGTGGGACCCTGGGGCCATGGACACCTCGCAGTCCCGCCCCGTCCGCACCTACCCGCACGGCGTGCCGTGCTGGGTGGACACCGAGCAGCCCGACGTCGACGCCGCGCTCGCGTTCTACGGCGCCCTGTTCGGGTGGGAGTTCGAGGACAGGCTGCCGCCCGGCACGGGGGAGCGCTACGTCGTCGCCTCGCTCGGCGGGCAGGACGTCGCGGCGGTCGCGTCGGGGACCGGCGTGCCGGAGTGGATCACGTACGTCGCGGTCGACGACGTGGACGCCTCGTCGCGTGGCGTCCCCGACCTCGGTGGCGAGGTCCTCGAAGGCCCGACGACGATCGGGCCGCCCGGCCGCACGGCGTCCGTCCGCGACCCGCAGGGCGCGACGTTCCGGCTCTGGCAGCCCGGGACCCGGGTCGGCGCGCAGCGCGTCAACGAGCCCGGCACGTGGAACTTCAGCGTCCTGCACACGCCCGACGTCGCGCGGGCGCTCCACTTCTACGGCCCCCTCCTCGGGTGGGAGGTGGACCCGGAGCTCGGCGCGGGCATGGCGCGCGTGGCGGGCTACGGCGACCACCTCGCCCGGACCGTCTACCCCGAGATCGACGCGAACCAGGAGGGTGCGCCGCCCGGGTTCCGGGACGTCGTGGCCGGCGTGGTCGAGGACGGCGGGCCGGCCCACCACGCCGTGGTGTTCGCGGTCGCCGACCGGGACGCCGCCGCCGAGGCCGCCGAGCGCGCGGGTGCCGTCGTCCTGTCCGCGGAGGTCGGCGAGTGGACCCGCGAGGCCACGATCCGCGACCCGCAGGGCGCCGTCTTCACGCTGTCGCAGTTCACCCCGCCCGAGGGCTTCTGACTACGGGGCGTCTCCGGGTCGCGTGCGCGGCGTGGTCGGGCCGCCGTCCCGGCCGCCCGCGTGCGGCATCATGACGCCGTGAACGTCGTCACCCGCACCCCGCACGACCAGGTCGTCGCCCGTCTGCGCGCCGCGGACCTCGAGTACGGGCGCGTGGGCCCGACGGACGAGCGCGGCTGGACGTTCGCCGAGGTCGACACGGAGGTCGACGTCGAGGCCGGCCGCGAGCCCGGCACGCCCGCGGCGGTCGCGGACGCGCTCGCGCGGGTGGACGAGCTGGTCCCGGCGCCGTGGGTCGTGCAGCTCGACGCCGGGTCGGACCGGCTGCCCGACGGCGTGAGCGCGATCCTCGCGGCCCGCACCGACCCGGTCGCTCCGCCGGCGGTCATCACGTGGGCGCCTCTCGACCCGTCCGGGACGAGCACCGACCACGCGATGCGCCTCGACGGTGACCCGCGCCCCGTGCTCGCGGCCGTCGCCGCGCTCGTCGGGCTGCGGGACGCGTCGACCGCGCCGGACCTCCTGCGCGAGCTCGAGCACCCCGACGACCTGCTCGACACGTTCACCGCCGTCGCCGACCTGCCGGCGACCGACTCGGCGGCACCCGACGCCGTCGTCCAGCTCGTGCGCGCCGACGCCGCGTTCGTCCGCGCCGCGGTGCGTCGTGCGGGGGCGGCGTGGGTGCGCGCGACGGACGAGCGCACCGCCGTGTGGACGGTCGAGCGGCCCCCGTCCCCGGTGCCTGGTGCGCCTGACGACGAGGTCCGGGAGGCGTTCACGGACGCCCTCACCGGGGAGTTCCGCGCACGGTCGACGATCGAGCGCGGCCTGCGTCCGGGCGAGGCCATGATCAGCCTGGAGCGAGCGGGAGGCGGCGTGTCGTGGACGCTCACGACGCCCGGGCAGCCGTGGGTCTTCGGGAGCTGGAACGACACGTGGACGGACCTGTCCACCTCCGGGACCGACGGCGCCTACGACGCGCTCGTCGAGACCTTCGGCGAGCCGCGCGACCCCAGCCGGCTGCGCGCGCTGCTCGCCGCGTCCACATGGCCCGGCGACCCGGTCGCCGACCTCGCCTACCTCCTCGGCCTGCCGTCGGCGGTCGTCGAGGCGGTCGAGGACCCGGCGCGGTTCCGGCACGGCGCCGAGCGGGTCCAGCCCCTCGGCCCGACGGCACCGCTCACCACGACCGAGAAGGCGGCGCTCGAGGCCCGCGCGCCCCGGCGCGGGACGGGGAAGACCGTGCGGGACGTCGTCCTGCTCGTGCTGGGCGTCGTGCTGCTCGGCCTCGGGGCGGCGATCCTCGCGACCGACGGCACCGTCGTCGGGTCGGACGGCCCGCCCGACTGGTCCGTCGTCGTCTGGATCGCGGGCGGCGTGCTCGCCCTCGCCGGCTGGGCCGGCCTCGGGTCGGCCCGCTCCGACCGGCGCCGCTTCCTCGCCGACACGTGAGCGGGCCCGTCCCCGGTCGCAGCACGACCGGGGACGGGCCCGCTACCGCGGCGCTCGGCGGGGCGTCGGCGTCAGCGGCCGGCGAGGTGGTCGAGCTCCTCGAGCAGGCGCTCGCGCGTCGCCGCGTCGTCGACGAACTTCTCGAGGGTCCGGCGCACCGACTCCCAGCGCCCCGCCTCGACCGCGCCGAGCGSGCCCACGAGCTGGCCGGGCGGGAGGTCGAGCACCGCGACGCGGGCACGCAGGCCCTCGGGCATCACCGTGACGACGACGGTGCGCTCCGCCGTCGCCTCGCCGCCCGCGCCCCGGGCCGTCGCGGAGACAGTGTGCTCGCCGAGCGCGAGGTCGGCGGCGGCGACCGCCGCACCGTTCTCGACCGGCTCGCCGTCGAGCGACACGACGACCTCGTCCGCGTCCGTGGCGCTCGCGGCGACGACGAGCGTGCCGCCGCGCTCGACCTCGGCACCCTCGGCCGGGCTCACGACCTCGACCGTCGGTGCGGCGGGGGCCGGCGCCTCCTGCTCGCGCGCCTGCTTCCAGCCGATGAAGGCGCCCGCACGGTCGGTGATGACGCCGTCGACGCCGATCTCCGTGAGCCGGGCCCAGTCGGCCGCCGAGTTCACGGTGTACGGCATGACGGCGATGCCGGCCTCGTTGAGGTCGGCGACGACGCCCGGGCGCGCGAGGAGCGCGGTCGCGGAGGGGTTGTACATGACCGCCCCGAGGTCCTGCGCCACGGCGACGGGGTCGGCGTCGAGCGAGCCGCGGAGCAGACCGCGCGGGATCTGCGGCGCGTGCTCGCGCGCGGACCGCAGCGCGGCGACGTCGAACGACTGGAGCACCACGCGGTCCTCGAGCCCGGCCTCGACGACCATGTCCACGACGCGCTCGACCTCGGCGGACGTCTCCGGGCCCTTGATCTCCAGCAGGAGGGTCGACGAGCCGGTCTCCAGCAGGTCCAGCACCTGCGCGAACGTCGGCAGGTGCTGACCGGCGAACGCGGGGGAGAACCACGACCCGGCGTCGAGCGCGGTGACCTGCGCGCCGGGCAGCACGGCGACGTCGCCGGAGCCCTCCGTCGTGCGGTCCACGGTCTGGTCGTGGAGCACGACCGGGAGCCCGTCCGCCGTGGTGTGCACGTCGATCTCGACGTACTCGGCGCCCGTGCGCATGCCCGCCGCCACGGCGGCGAGCGTGTTCTCCGGCGCGACCGACGAGTACCCGCGGTGCGCGACCGTGACGGGGAGCTCCCCGTCGTCGCCCACGTACGACGCAGGCTCGATCTCGGTGACCGTGACGTCGTCGACGCTCACGGTCGCCCCGGCCGTGACGAAGCCGAGCGCGCCGTCGCGCGACCGGTCGATCCGCCCCTCCAGGAGGGTCTTCCCGTCGAGCGCGTAGGTGACCGCGGCGCCCTGTACCTCGACCGACAGGCGCACGTCGCGACCCGTCGCCGCGTCCTCCGGGGCGGACGCCGTGTACGGGACGTTCCACGCGTTCGCTGCCGTCCGCTGCGCGATCTCGACGCCGTTGTGCGCGGTCGTCGTGCTGCGCAGGACCGCCTGCCACCACGGGACCGCGCCGTCGGGCGCGACGTCGAGGATCGCGCCGGCCCAGCGGGAGGCGTTGTCCACGCTCTCGAAGCGGAGCGTCGCCTCGAGGCGGTAGTTCTCCGCCGACTGCCCGAAGACGATGCGCGCGGGCGACGACCCGTCCGGGGCGTCGCCGACGAGCCGGCCGTCCCGCACCTGCCAGTCGCCGAGCACGGGCGTCCACCCCTCGGGGAGGGCGTCGCCGTCGAACGACTCGGCGAGCAGCACGTCGCCGGGCTCGGCGGCGGCCGGGGCGGCGAACGGGACGGTCGCGGTCGTGGTCGCTGCCACGACGAGCGTGCTCGCGAGCAGGGTTCCCGCCAGCGCGGCGGCGGTACCGCGCACGGCGCGGCGTCGGGTGGTCGTCATCGGGTCCTCCGAACGTCGGGACGGTTGCCCCGGCGACGCTACGAAGGCCCCATGACGGTGCGGTGGACGCCGGGCGACGCCGGAGGGACGGCCAGGTGACGGGACACGATTCCCTGACGTTCACCCCGAGCTCGTCGAGTGCCCCCCTCGAACGCCACCCCGAGCGTCACCCGGGCGGCCCCGGTACGCGCGTCAGCAGGCGCGCGACGTCGTGCCCGGCCTCCAGCAGCGCCAGGGTGCGGCGCGCGATCGCGTCGAGCCGCGCGTCGAGCGCGGCGAGCGGGTCGGCGACGTCGGCCGGACCGATCGTCCCGCGGAGCGCGTCGATCGCGCGCCGAACCTCCGGGACCCGGTACCCGGCCGCCCGCAGGGCCGTGACGACCCGCGCCTCGCGGACGGCCGCGGGCGGGTAGCGGCGGGCCGACACCGCGCCCGTGCGCGACGCGACGCGCTCCGGCGCGAGGAGCCCCTCGTGCTCCCAGAACCGCAGCGTCGACGCCCGGACGCCCAGCGCGGCGGCGAGCTCGGTGATCGTGAGCACGGGCCCGTCGGTCGCCGCCGCCGCCGGGGCCGGGCCGTCGGCAGAGCCGGCCGCGCCGTCGCCCTCCGCCCGGACCACGAGGAGCGCGCGCCGCGCGGCGAGCGCCTCCTCGCGCTCTCTCGTGAGCGTCACGTGCAGCCGGGAGACGAGGCTCGCCGCCTCGTCGAGGGGCAGCGAGCGCGCGTCGCGCAGCACGCGCCGTGCGACGACCGGCCCGACGGCGGACGCGAGGCCGCGGTACGCGCGCAGGGCCAGGACGTGCTCGTCGCCGAACGCGCGGTACCCGTTCGCGGACCGGCCGGCGGGCGGCAGGACGCCCAGGGCCTCGAGGTCGCGCACCTGCTGGACCGAGCACCCCGCCGCGCGCGCGACGTCGGCCGTCCGCAGCGGCCGCGACGCCCCGCCGGCTGTCGCCCCGCGCCCCGAGACCGTCACGCCAACCCTCCAGAAGCACTTCAAGCGGACACTCGAATCATGAGTATGGAGCAGATCCTCGGAACGGTCCGGTCGTTCGACGGCGTCCTCGTGCTGTCGCCGGGGCCCGGCAGCGAGTTCCCCGCGCTGGCGTGGGGCGACCACTTCTTCTACTACGCCCCCGACGGCGAGGTCCCGCACGGGCAGCCCTACGGCACCGTCGTGACCAAGGACTACCCCGACGACGCGGCGTCGCACCTCGACGAGGAGGGCCGCTGGAGGGTCAACGTGCACGTGGGGCGGGACCGGTTCCGCGACCTCGTCGGCGCCGATCCCCGCGACGGGGCGGCGTCGGAGGTGGCGGAGACCGACCTCGTCGTGCCGCACCCGGTCTACGGCGCGCTCGGCTGGGTGTGCGTCGTCAACCCGGGCGAGCGCACGACCGGGCTCGTCCTCGACCTGCTGCGCGCCGCCCACGACGACGCCCGCGCCCGCGCCGCCCGCCGCACCGCGCGGTAGCGACGACCCGCCGCGCGCCGGTCGACCACGAGGTTGCCCCGCCCCGACCACGGGGTTGCTCCCGTTCTCCGGTCGATATCGACAGGAACCCCGTGCTCGGCGGGTGGGGAGCGGCCTCAGACCGGGACGGCGGTGCCCGACGGCGCGGGGCGCGCGGCGACGTGGCCGTGCCCGGCGACGTCGACGCCGACCGCGAGGACGCGCGGGACGCCGTCGGTCACCTCGACGGTGGAGACCGAGGCGTTCGGGAGCGCGACGAGCCCGGACGGGTCGAGCGTCGCGAGCCACGCGCCGAGCGTGAGCCCGTGCCCGACGACGAGCACGTGGCGGTCGAGCACCGCACCGGGGCGCGAGGCGTCGTCGTGCGCGGCGACGACCCGCGCGAAGACGTCGCGCACCCGGCCCATGAAGTCCTTGCCGGCCTCGCCGCCGCCCACGCCGGGGTGCGTGCCGGCCAGCACGCGCGGCACGAGCTCCGCCCACGGCTCGACCGCGTCGAGGTGCGACTCCGGACGCCGCTCGTACGACCCGAACGACAGCTCGCGCAGGTCGTGGTCGACGGTCAGCGGGAGGTCGGGGTGGTGGCGCAGGATCTCCATCGCCGTGAGGACCGCGCGGCCCTGAGGAGAGGAGTACGCGGCCGCGAAGTCGTGCCGCGCGAGGTGCTGCGCGGTCACGCGCACGCCCGCGCGACCCGTGCGGGTCAGGGGGGAGTCGCACGACCCCTGGAGGTGCCGTCGTGCGTTGAGGTAGGTCTGCCCGTGCCGTACGAGCGTGATCGTCAGGGTCATCGTCGCTGTGCCCTCTCCGGTCGTCCCGGTCTGCTGGTCACGGCCGACGCTAGGGCGTCCCGGTGTCGGCACGACGACGTCCCGGTGACGATCGCGTGGCGGGGGCCGGAACGGCCGAGGGCGGACACCCGGGTCACACCCGCGCGGGAGCCTCGTCGCGCTCGTGGTCGTCCGTCGTCGCGTCGTCGGCCTCGGAGCGCGGGTCCGGGCTCGCGGCGTCGTCGGCGACGCCTGCGTCGTGCTGGTCGGCGGGCTCCGCCGTCACCGGGGCGGGCCACGGCTCCTCGACGCCCTCCGCGCCGTCGTGCGGCCTGGCGCCGGCGGCCCGGTGCACGACGACGGCGAGCGGAGCGACGAGGACCCCGCACACCAGGCCCCACGCCAGACCGGCCTGGAGCACCGGGAGTGCGCGCCCGGCGTCGGGCAGGACGCCGCCGGCGGTGACGGTCGAGACGACGACGGGCACCGCCGCGGCGACGGCCGCGCCGGCGACGCACGCGAACCAGGCGGAGAGCAGGAGCGCCCAGCGGCCCTCCGCCGGGGGCAGCCGGCGCGCGGCGAGCGCGGTGAGCAGCCCCACGGCCAGCCCGACCCCGAGCGGCAGCGCGAGGTGCACCGGGTCGGCCAGGAGCGCGTCCCGGTCGACGGCGAGCCGTGCGGACGGCAGCAGCACCACGTCGCGTGCGACGCCCCACGGCGACTGCGGGTCGACCGCACCGGGGAGCACGGTCCTCCCGACGCCCGCCGCCGCCCAGAGCACGCCCGTCGCGGCGCCCGCCGCGAGGGCGGCCGGCCAGGCGCGCACCGTCGCGGGGGCGCGGGTGTGCCGCGTGCCCGCCGGGTCGTCGCGCCGGTCGGTCAGCGCGCGCGTCACGACGACGGCGAGCCCGACGAGCAGGCCGTTCACGAGCCCCCACCAGCCGCCGAGCGCGGTGGCGACGAGCTCGGTGATCGTGTCGGCGCGCCACGGCAGCGTGACCCCGGCGAACCACGCGGCCGTCGCGGCGAGCGCGGACGCCGCGACCGTCGAGAACCAGACGGCGAGGAAGGTCGCCCACCGGCCGGTGCCGGCGGGCAGGCGCCGCACCGCGAGCTGGGTGCCGGCCGCGACCAGCGCCCCGGCGAGCGCGGCGGTGAGGAGCGTGCTGCCGGAGACGGGCGCCCCCGCCGCGACGGGCGCGGTCGGGTGGGGGAGCAGCGCACGGACGCCCGTACCCGGCACCGCGAGGGACGTCCCGGACAACCAGTCCCCGAGGCGGCCCGTCACCATCCAGAGGACCGCGGTGAGCGTTCCGGCGACGACGACGGCGGGGACGGTCCTCGATGACGGCATCCTGAGAGGGTAGTGGCAGCCCCGCGCCGGTCGCGACGACGAGCGATGAGTTCCGAGGACGGTCGTCGTCAGAACGCTCGGGAGCCCCGGTGCACGACCGCGGGCACGACGACACGGAGGTTGCCATGAGCGAGCGCAAGACCTACATACTGGACGTGCCCGGTGCTGTGATCGCCTACGACGTCTGGACGCCGGACGTGGCGGGCGACCGCACGCCGGTGGTCGTCATGGGCTCGCCCATGGCTGCCTCCGGGTTCGAGCAGCTCGCGGGGCTGCTCGACGACCGCGTGGTCGTCACCTACGACCCGCGCGGCACGGAGCGCAGCACGCTCGCGCCGGACGGCGAGGTGTCGGTCGAGGCGCACGCCGACGACCTGCACGCGGTCGTGACCGCGCTCGGGCTGGGCCCGGTGGACGTGCTCGGGTCGAGCGGGGGCGGCGTCGTCGGGCTGTCGTGGATCGAGCGCCACCCGGGCGACGTGCGGACCTTCGTGTCGCACGAGCCGCCGATCACCCCGCTGCTCGAGGACGCCGGCCTCGCGACGACGGTGCAGGCCGACATCGTCGACACGTACCGCCGCGAGGGGTTCGGCCCGGCCATGGCGAAGTTCGTCGCGCTCGTGAGCCACGTGGGCCCGCTGCCCGCGGACTACCTCGACCGCCCGGCCCCGGACCCGGCGATGTTCGGCTTCCCGACCGAGGACGACGGGTCGCGCGACGACCTCCTCCTCGGCAAGAACCTCGCGACGATGCCGGGCTGGGCCCCGGACGGCGCGGTGCTGCGGGCGTCGGGGACGCGGGTCGTGCCCGCGGTGAGTGCGCAGGGCGAGGGGACGCTGGCCTGGCGCGGCGGCGCGGCGCTCGCCGAGCTGCTGGGCGTCGAGGCGGTGACGTTCCCCGGCGACCACGGGGGCTTCATGGTCAACGAGTGGTCGCCGGACAACGACCCCGCGGCGTTCGCCGCGGCTCTGCGCGCGGTGCTGGACGCCTGACGGGCAGCCGACGGGGCCGACGCCGGTCCGACGCCGGAGACGGCGCTACGAGGCGTCGAACAGCGGTGCGCGGCCCGGCGGCTGGGCGGGCGGCGGGTCGGCGATGCCGGGGAGGAGCGGCCGCTCGACCTGCGGCTGCTCGGGCGTGAGGTCGAGGCCCTCCTCGTCGTGGACGAGCCGCAGGCCGCTCCCGGACACGAGCCGGTAGGTCACGCCGTCACGTCGGACCTCGACGCGGGCGCGCGACTCCCCGTGGTGGACCGTGAACGCGAGCCGCGTGAGGCGGGCGGGGAGCCGCGGCGCGAGGCGGAGCGCGCCGTCGTCGTGCCGCAGGCCGGCGATCCCGGTGACGACGGCGGTCCAGGCGCCCGCGAGCGAGGCGACGTGCAGCCCGCCGTCCGTCGAGGCGCGCAGGTCGCACAGGTCCAGAAGCGCGCACTCGCGGGCGTACGCGTAGGCGAGGTCGACATACCCGATCTCCGCGGCGACCACCGCCTGGGCCGGCGCGGACAGCGACGAGTCGCGGACGGTGAGCGGCTCGTAGTAGTCGAAGTCCCGGCGCCGCTGCTCCGCGCTGAACTCCTCGGGCGCCGTGTGCAGCGCGAGCACGAGGTCCGCCTGCTTGACGACCTGCCGGCGGTAGAGCTCGACGTAGTGCACGTGGTCGTCGAGCGGGAACCGGGCCGTGCCCTTGGCCTCGAAGTCCCAGTGCGCGTGGTGCGTGAAGTCCTGCGACTGCTCGGTGACACGGAGCTCGGCGTTGTACGGGACGGTCATGCGGTCGGCCGCACGGAGCCACGCGCGGCGCTCGTCGGCGGTGACGCCCCGCCGGGCGGCCTGCTCGGGGAACCGCGCGCACAGCTCGTCGGCGGCGCGCAGGTTCTTGCGGGCCATGAGGTTCGTGTACGTGTTGTTGTCGACGACCGCGGTGTACTCGTCGGGCCCGGTCACGCCGTCGATGCGGAAGCCGGCCGCGGTGTGGTGCCCGCGCCCGGCCCACAGGCGCGCCGTCTCGACGGCGAGGTCGACGGCGACGTCCCGGGCGAGCGCGTCGTCGTGCGTGGCCGCGACGTGCCGCACCGCGGCGAGCGCCACGGCCGACGCGACGTGGAACGCCGCCGTCCCGGCGGGCCAGTAGCCCGAGGACTCGCGGCCGCTGATCGTGCGCCACGGGAAGGCCGCGCCCGGCAGGCCCAGCTCGGCCGCGCGCTCGCACGCCCGGTGGAGCGTCGCGTGCCGCCAGCGCAGGTGCGCGGCGGCGGCGCCCGGCAGCACGTGGTCGAGCACGGGCAGTACGAACGTCTCGGAGTCCCAGAACGCGTGGCCCCCGTACCCAGTGCCTGTGAGCCCCTTGGCCCGCACGCCGACCCCCTCGACGCGAGCCGCGGCCTGCACCACCTGGAACAGCGAGTGCCGCATCGCCTGCTGCATCTCGTCGTCGCCGTCGAGCTCGACGTCGCCCCGGTCCCACACGTCCGCGAGGACGCCGGCCTGCTCGCGGGCGAGGCCGTCCCACCCGGCCTGCCGCGCGTCGGCGAGCACCGCGTGCGCGTGGGCGGGCAGGGCGTCCGCGTCCTCGCCGCCGGCGTACGCGGCGAGGACGACGACGTCCAGCCACTGGCCCGCGCGCAGGTCGACCGTGAGCGACGCGCCGCCGCCGCGGTGGTGCCACACGGGCGAGACGCCGTCCGCGGTCTCGACCACGTGGGCCGTCTCGACCGCGACGCCGCGCTCGGAGCGCACGGTGCGCTGGCGCACCGACGAGCCGTCGGCCTCGTGCCGGCACGAGACCGTGCGCAGCCCGGGCGCCGCCCGGTCCTCCTCCGGGGCCCCGTGCGGGCAGTCGGGCACGGGCCGCAGGGTCAGGGTCACGTCGTCGTGCGCCTGCACCCGCCAGCGCGTCGCGACGACCGCCCGCCGCGCGAGCGGCACGAGCCGCTCGTTGTGGAGCGTCACGGTGCCGCCCGTGGGCGAGGTCCACCGCAGCTCGCGCCGCAGGACGCCGGCGCGCAGGTCGAGCTCGCGGGCGTGGGCCTCGACCGCACCGGTGAGGCCCGGGTCGTCGTCCGCGGTCCGCGCGTCGACGGGCGCGCCGTCGACCGACCAGCCGAGCCGCCAGGCGTCGACGACGGGCACCAGGCGCTCCTCGACCTCGGGGTAGGCGTAGGCGCGCTCGGCGTAGGTCTGGTCGAACTCCTCGTAGACGTCGGCCACGAGCGTCGCCGGGTCGTCGTCCGCGGCGACCTCGTCGAGGACGCCTCGCACGCCCACGTAGCCGTTGGCGAGGGACAGGAGCGAGGCGGCCGTCTCGGGGGAGTCGACCGCGAGACCCGGTTCGCGGACCGACCAAGCGGGGGGATCGTTCGTCACGCGGTCACTCCACCACGGGTGTGCGCCGCACACCCGCCGGGCGCCCGGCACCGCCACCGCACCGCGCGACCGACGGCTCCGGGACCCGGGGCTGGCGGAGAAGTGTCGGGTGACCGGGGACTTTTGCTTGTTGTCGACACAACTTTCGACTAACGGTTGACATCGCCCCCTGACTGCGGTGTCATAAACCTCGTTGCCCCTGGAACCGACCAGGGGACCGGACGTCGGCGCAGGGGAGCTCGGCGTCCGGACCGACAGCCGACGGCGCGCACCGACGCGTGCCCCGGCGGGACCATGGCGGTCCCGGACCTCGCCCCACGGTCGGTCTCCCACCGGTCGAGGGTCGAGCCCCGCACGACCGAGCACCTGACTCGACCCTCTGCGACGCGGGACACCCCCGCACGACCCAGTCCTGCCCACAGTGCACCCCCCACAGCACCACCCGGGGAACCTCCGCGCGCCCACGTGGCGCCGGTCAGCGTGACGGCGAGCGCCGGCACGCCGGTCCGGCGCGCCCGCGAGCCGCCCGGACGACCCCGTACGCCCGGAAGGAGTCCCCATGCCCGACCCGACGACCGAGACCGAGACGCCCGCGAGGCCGCTCTCGCGACGGGCGCTTCTCGCAGGGGCAGGCGTCGTCGCCGCGAGCCCCGCGGCCGCTCTGCTGCTGGGCGCCGGCGGCAGCGTCGCCGCCGCACCCCCGGCCGCCGCCGCGACGACGACCGGTGCGGCCACCGGTGCCGTGGCCACCGCCGCGGGCGACGTCCGCAAGATCACGATGTACGCCGAGCGGATCTCGGACACGCTCGTCGGCTACGGCCTCGAGCGCGGCAAGGCCACGGTGCCCGGCCCGATCCTCGAGATGTGGGAGGGCGAGACCCTCGAGATCACGCTCGTCAACACGACGGACAAGCGCCTGTCGATCCACCCGCACGGCGTGAACTACGACGTCAACAGCGACGGCAGCACGTTCAACAACTCGTTCAACGAGCCGGGCGAGACGCGCACCTACACCTGGTCGACCGTCAAGATGGCGCGCGACCGCGGCATCTGGATGCCCGGCAGCGCCGGCTACTGGCACTACCACGACCACGCGTGGGGCGAGCACGGCACGCAGGGCCTCGCCGCGGGTCTCTACGGCGCCCTCGTGGTGCGCCGCGTCGGGGACGTGCTGCCGCAGAAGCAGTTCACGATGGTCTTCAACGACATGACCATCAACAACAAGGTCGCCCCGGACACGCCGATGTACGAGGCGAAGCTCGGCGAGCGCGTCGAGTTCATCTGCATCGGCCACGGGAACCAGCTCCACACCTTCCACCTGCACGCCCACCGCTGGGCGAACAACCGGACGGGCCTGCTCGCGGACCAGTACGACACGAGCCAGGTCGTCGACAACCGGGACCTCAACCCGGGGGACGCGTTCGGGTTCCAGGTCGTCGCCGGTCTGGGCGTCGGGCCGGGCGCGTGGATGTACCACTGCCACGTCCAGTTCCACTCCGACGGAGGGATGGCCGGCATCTTCCTCGTGCGCAACGCCGACGGCTCCATGCCGCCGGGGGCGCAGGAGTCCATCGACCGGTTCCAGGGCCACGGCGCCCACACGATGTCGGCACCGTCGGGTGCTGCGCCGTCCGGGGCCACGGCCACGACCGACGGCGCCGCCGCCGGCGGGACCGGGCCGGCCGTCGTCGGCCTCACGGAGCACACCGGCCACTGACCCGTCGGCCGACCCAGTCCCGACGGGCCGCCGGCCCGTCCCGCACCAGCACCACCCGCACCAGCACGACCCGCTCCCGGCCCGCCCGGGAGTGCCGCACCGATGACGAAGGAGTTGGAGAGTGCTGTCCAGACGATCGACATCCCCCGCGAGGGGACGCTCCCGACCAGGAGCACTGCTGGCCATGACGGTCGGCCTCACGAGCGCCGCGCTCGTCGCGAGCGCGGCCGTGATCCCGGCCTCGGCCCAGCCCGTCGCCACGACACCGACGAGCACGGCGGTCGCCTCGAGCGTGGCTCCCACGGCCGGGTCCGTCGCGGCCGCGACGGCCACCGCTCCCGTGCGTGTGCTCGTGTTCCACGGCGCGCCCGACGAGCAGACCGACCCGGTCGTCGCCGCGACCGCGGCGCTGACCGAGCTGGGTGCCGCCAACGGGTTCGACGTCGAGGCGACGTCCGACCCCGCGATGCTCAGCGAGGCGACGCTCGGCGAGTACCGCGGCGTCGTCATGCTCTCCTCGGAGGGCATCGAGCTGAGCGGCGAGCAGGAGGCCGCGCTCCAGGCGTACATCAACAAGGGCGGTGGCTTCCTCGGTGTGCGCGACGCCGCGCGCGCCCAGGAGGCGTCGAAGTGGTTCGAGGGCCTCGTCGGCGCCCGGATCAAGGGCGCGACGATGACGGCGGAGAAGGTCGCCGAGGCGACCGGCACCGGCCGCAGCCCGGCCGCCGAGACCCCGGCGAAGGCCGTCGACGGCGACCCCAACACCAAGTGGCTGACGTTCGCCCGCACGGGCCAGCTCACGCTGCGCATGGAGAAGCCCGTCGCGGTCGTGAAGTACGGCATCACGTCGGCGAACGACTCCGCGGGCCGCGACCCGAAGAACTGGAAGCTGCAGGGCTCGACCGACGGCCAGACGTGGGTCGACCTCGACACGCGCACCGACGAGGACTTCCCGCAGCGCTTCCAGCCGCGCACGTTCGACGTCGAGAACGAGACCGAGTACGGCTGGTACCGCCTGGACGTCACCGCCAACTCGGGCGACGCCGAGGTCCAGCTCGCCGAGCTCTCGATCTTCGGCCCCGACTCCGTCGAGCAGCCCGACCCGGAGATCCCGCTCGAGGAGCGCACGGTCGACCTGGTCGACCGCCAGCACCCCGCGACGGCGGACCTCCCGCTCACGTGGGACCGCGAGGACCGGTGGCTCGACTGGGCCGACGACCCGACCGGCGACGTGCACACGGTCGCGACGCTCGAGCCCGGCCCCGACGCCGGCCCGACGACCAACCCGTTCCAGCCCCTCTCGTGGTGCCGTGACTACGACGGCGGCCGCTCGTTCTTCACCGGCATGGGCGGCACGCCCGAGAGCTGGCAGGACGAGTCGTTCCGCGAGCACCTGCTCGGTGCGCTGCAGTGGACGACGGGCGTGGTGCGCGGCGACTGCCAGGCGACCATCGCGTCGAACTACAAGGCCGAGCGCCTGTCCAAGGTGAACACGGCGGGCACGCTGGACCAGAACGGCGAGCAGCACGGCCTGACGATCGCGCCCGACGGCACGGTCTTCTACATCGGCCGCGGCGCGTGCGCGACCGGCCCGATCGTCCCGTGGAGCGACCCGAACGTGGGCCTCGGCTGCGGCACGATCCACCAGTGGGACCCGGAGACGGGTGAGGCGAAGCTGCTCACGACGCTCGACGTCATGGGCAACCGTGGCAGCGGCGACGAGCTCGTGAAGAACGAGGAGGGGCTGCTCGGCATCGTGCCCGACCCCGACTTCGCGACGAACCACTGGCTCTACGTGTACTGGATGCCGCACGAGAACATCGATCGTGAGCGTCGCGTCGGCTACCGGACCGTCTCGCGGTTCACCTACGACCCCGCGACCCCGACGATCGACCAGAGCACGCGGGTCGACCTGCTCGAGTGGGAGACGCAGATCCACAGCTGCTGCCACGCGGGCGGCGGCATGGCGTTCGACAGCAAGGGCAACCTCTACATCGGCTCGGGCGACAACAACTCGTCCGGCGGCTCGAGCGGGTACTCCGGCAACAACTGGACGCAGGAGTACGCGGGGATCAGCTTCCAGGACGCGCGCCGCACGTCGGGCAACACGAACGACCTCAACGGCAAGATCCTGCGGATCCACCCCGAGGACGACGGCACGTACACGATCCCGGACGACAACCTGTTCCCGGTGGGCGAGTACCCCGCGGACAAGACGCGTCCCGAGATCTACGTCATGGGCGTGCGCAACATCTCGCGCCTCCAGATCGACCCCGACACGGACTGGCTGACCGCGGCCTGGGTGGGCCCGGACGCCGGCAGCCCGAACCCCGAGCTCGGCCCGGCCAAGTACGAGACCGCGACGATCATCACGTCCGCGGGCAACCAGGGCTGGCCGTACTGCATGGGCAACAAGCAGCCGTACCGCGACCGGAGCAACGAGGACGCGAGCGTCCTCACCGGCTGGTACGACTGCGACAACCCGAAGAACACGTCGCCGCGCAACACGGGTCTCGTCGACCTGCCGCCGGTGCGCGACAACATGATCTGGTACTCGCCCTCGGGCGGCGGGCCGGTGTTCCCGGACCGCGGCAACGGCATCCCGACGTACGAGGACGACGAGGCGACCTACACCATCCCGTGGCTGCGGGGCGGCGGCCAGGCCGTCATGTCCGGCCCGACCTACCGCGCGTCGCAGGTGGACCCCGAGTCCGACGTCGCATGGCCGTCGTACTGGGAGGGCAAGTGGTTCATCGGCGACCAGTCGAACTCGAACAACCGCGTCGCGGTGACGGTCGACCCGGAGAACCTGGACGCGCCCGTGTTCATGGAGGACCTCCGCCAGATCATCCCGGGCGGTCGCGGTGACGGGCTGCTCCAGAGCTGGATGGACGCGAAGTTCGGTCCGGACGGCGCGCTGTACCTGGTCGACTACGCGGGCGGCTTCTTCAGCCTCGACCCGAACCAGAAGCTCATGCGGATCACGTACCAGGGCGGGGCTCCGACCCCGGCCCCGGCGGCGTCCGCGACGAGCATCCAGGGTGACCCGCTGACGGTGCAGTTCACCGGCGCGCGTTCCGGTGGCGTCTCCTACCTCTGGGAGTTCGGCGACGGCTCGACCTCGCGTCAGGCCAACCCGAAGCACAAGTACCCGCGCGTCAAGAACTACGAGGCCAAGCTCACCGTCACGTACGCCGACGGCTCGAAGGCCACGGTCACGACCGACGGTTCGCCGTCGTGCACCCTGCCCGACGAGCGCGAGACCGTGTTCTTCGGCGACGTGGACTCCACGGTCGAGAACCGCGACCTGGGCGCCTGCAACATCGCCGACCTGTTCCAGGACGAGAAGGAGTGGCGCACCCACGCCCGGTTCCTGGCGCACGTCGAGTCGGTGGCGAAGGGCCTGTACGACGACAGCCGCATCAGCGACCGCGAGCGTGCTCGCCTCGTCGACGCGGCGGCCCGGTCCCAGATCGGCGCGTACCCCGGTGGGTACCGCACGATCTTCGACGGCACCGAGGCGTCGCTGTACGACTGGTTCCAGGCACCGGGCGGGAAGTTCACGCTCGAGCCGGGCGGGTCGATCCGCTCGCAGGGCGGGCTCGGCATGCTCTGGTACGCGGGCGAGGAGCTCGGTGACTTCTCCGTCAAGCTCCTCTACCGCGACGTCTCGGCGGGTGACCACTACGCGAACGCGGGCGTGTTCACCCGGTTCCCGAACCCGAACGAGCCTGGCGACGTCGAGTGCGCCGAGGGTCAGTCCCCGGCGTGGGTCGCGATCTCGTGCGGTCACGAGATCCAGATCTACGACGGTCCGACGGGCGAGCCCCAGAAGACCGGCTCGGTCTACAACTTCGACCCGCTCGGCCTGAACACCGGCGGCGAGAAGCCCAAGGGCGAGTGGAACGAGTACGAGATCCGGGTGGTCGGGCAGCAGTACACGATCATCCGCAACGGCGTCGTCATCAACGAGTGGGAGAACTCGCCGGGACAGCAGTCGTCCCGGGCCGGCGACCCGCCCACGGACCTGCGCCAGTTCGACAGCGGGTTCATCGGGCTCCAGAACCACGGGAACGCGGACCTCATCGAGTTCCGTGACATCCGGGTGGCGGACCTGTAGCACCGCCCGGCGGGGACGGCCGAGCCGTCCCCGCCGAGCCCGGGGCCGCCGTCGTGCAGCACGACGGCGGCCCTCGGGGCGGGCCGCACGGCCCGCCCGACCCGCTCCCGACCAGCCCGACCAGCCCGACA
Source organism: Cellulosimicrobium sp. I38E (assembly GCF_001647255.1). Classification (NCBI taxonomy): domain Bacteria; kingdom Bacillati; phylum Actinomycetota; class Actinomycetes; order Micrococcales; family Promicromonosporaceae; genus Cellulosimicrobium; species Cellulosimicrobium sp. I38E. Next base: position 2,651 of record NZ_LUAZ01000049.1, on the reverse strand, counting down.
GACCCCCCAGAAACCCCGGAGGAGTGCACCCTCATGGAACGACGTACCAGTCCCGGCGGCTCCCGCCGCCGCGGCCCGCGGCGGTTCCTCGCCGCCACGGTCGCCGGACTCACCGCGACGACGGTCCTCACCGTCGCCCCGGCCTCGGCGACCCCCACCGCACCGGCGACGGCGTCGTCCGCCGTCGTGTCCGCCGCCGACGCCACCGTCGCCGCCGAGCAGGTCCTCACCTGGACCGCGGACAACAGCGTGACCGACTACAAGGCCTTCCCCGCGACGGCCGAGGCCGGCCCCGCGACGATCGTCTTCGAGAACAGCATGGCGACCGGCAGCACGTTCGGCATGAGCCACACGCTCACGTTCGACACGTCGTCGCCGGGCTACAACCACGACGTGAACCTCAACATCCTCGCGAGCCCGTTCGACGCGAACGGCGGGCGGCACGAGGCCCAGGTGACCCTCACGCCCGGCAAGTACCGCTACTTCTGCGCGATCCCCGGGCACGGGGAGATGTGGGGCGAGCTCGTCGTCACCGACGGCGGCGGGGGCGAGGACACCACGGCACCGTCCGTGACCGCTCTGGTCACCGGCGAGCAGGACGGCGACGGCGCCTACGTGGGCGGCGCGACCGTGACGCTCGACGCGACCGACGACGACTCCGGCGTGGCCGGGGTCGAGTACGACCTCGACGGCGCGGGCTGGCAGGCGTACACCGAGCCGTTCGTCGTCGACGCGGTCGGTGCGCACACCCTCCAGTTCCGCGCGACCGACGCCGCGGGCAACACCTCCGAGGCCCAGACCGCGGAGTTCACCGTCGTCGAGGGCGACGTCGAGGAGGACACCACCGCCCCGACCGTCGAGCCCATGCTCATGGGCCAGCAGGACGAGAACGGCGCCTACATCGGTACGGCGGCCTTCATGCTCCACGCCGCGGACGAGGGGTCGGGCGTCGCGTCGGTCGAGTACCAGGTCGACGGCGGCGCATGGCTGCCCTACACGACGACGGTTCCGTTCACCGACCTCGGCGAGCACACCGTCTCCTACCGGGCGACCGACGTCGCGGGCAACGTGTCCGAGGTCGGCTCCGTGACCTTCACGGTCGTCGAGGGCGGCGAGCAGGACACGACCGCCCCGACCGTGACCGCCGAGGTCACGGGGGAGCAGGACGACAACGGTGCGTTCGTCGGCTCCGCCACGGCGACGCTCACCGCGACGGACGACGCGTCCGGCGTGGAGAGCGTCGAGTACGACCTCGACGGCGCCGGCTGGGCCCCGTACACCGAGCCCATCGTGGTCGACGAGCCCGGCGAGCACACGCTCGTCTACCGGGCCACCGACGCCGCGGGCAACGTGTCCGAGGACACCGTCACGGAGTTCGTCGTCGTCGCCGACGCCGGCGAGGACACGACGGCCCCGGTCGTCGCGAACGAGCTCAGCGGCACGCAGGACGAGAACGGTGCCTACGTGGGCTCCGCGTCCGTGCTCCTCACCGCGACCGACGAGGGGTCGGGCGTGGCGTCCGTCGAGTACGACCTCGACGGCGCGGGCTGGACCGAGTACACCGAGGCCGTGGTCGTCGACGAGCCCGGCAGGCACACGCTCGCCTACCGCGCGACCGACGCCGCGGGCAACGTCAGCGAGCCCGCGACCGTCACGTTCGACGTCGTGGCGGGCCAGGGTGGCGACACCGTCGCACCGACGGTCGACCACCGCGTGATGGGTGGCGCGAAGAACGAGGAGGGCGAGTACCTGTCCAACGTGTTCGTCCGCCTCCTCGCCAAGGACGCCGACTCGGGCGTCGCGTCGGTCGAGTACCAGGTCGACGGCGGCGCGTGGACCGCGTACTCCGGCCAGATCTCGGTGCGGACCCCCGGGTCGCACACCGTGACCTACCGCGCGACGGACGTCGCGGGCAACGTCTCGGCCCCGAAGACGGTCACGTTCGTCATCGCGGGCGGCGAGGAGCCGGGCGACACCGACGGCCCCGTCGTCACGGCGGGCGTCAGCGGCAGCCGCACGCGCGACGGCGACTTCGTCGCGAGCGCGCGCGTCACGCTCACGGCGGTCGACGAGGAGTCCGGCGTCGACCGCATCGAGTTCCAGGCGAACGACGGCGCGTGGCAGCGCTACGCGGCCCCGGTCGCGTTCGCGGCCGACGGTCAGCACGTGGTCCGCTACCGCGCGGTCGACGGCGTCGGCAACGTCACGACCGGCGAGGTCACGTTCACGGTCCTGCAGCTCGTCCGTGACCGCTGCGTCGGGTCGGACATCCGTCCGACGGTGATCATCGACGGCCACGACAGCACGGTGCAGAACTACGACGACGGCACCGGCTGCACGGTCAACGACCACGTCGCCGAGAACGACGAGTACGCCACGCACCGCGAGTTCGTGGACCACGTGAGCCTCGTGACCGAGGACCTCGTCCTCGACGGCGTCCTCGACGACGCCGAGCGCGAGCTCGTCATCGCCGCGGCCGAGCTGTCCGACATCGGTCGCCGCTGACCGCCACCTGACGGTCCGACCGAACCAGTCCGATCGACGACGGCCCGGACCCGCACCTCCCAGGTGCGGGCCGGGCCGTCGTCGTGCTAGGCCCACCCGGGGCCGCCGCCCGCCCACCGCGCGCCCCCCGCCCCCCTCCCGCGCCG
>NZ_LUAZ01000048.1:0-29755 GCF_001647255.1 Cellulosimicrobium sp. I38E | reverse complement strand
CACCCAACCCAGCCACACGCCGTCGGGCAAGGTGACCACAGCTCTACCTCGCGCAACCACGGTTCACCCTCGGCGGGCAGGGTCGTCAGTGGGCGACGACGCGCGCGCCGGCGGCGGGGGCGGTGGTGCACCAGACGGTGTCGCACGCGTCGTTCGCGGTCCACGACGCGGCGATCGCGAGCGCGTGCTGACGGCTGCGTGCGAGGGCGGCGACCGTCGGACCGGAGCCGGAGACGATCGCGCCGAGCGCGCCGGCCTCGGTCGCGACGTCGATCGTCCGCTGGAGCTCGGGGCGCAGGGCGAGGGCGGGACCCTGGAGGTCGTTGCGGAGCACCTGCCCGAGCCCGACGGCGTCGCCCGCGCGCAGCGCCTGCATGAGCGCGGTGTCGTCGGCGAGGTCGAGCTCGGCCGGGCCGCCGACGGTCTCGTCGAACGTGCGGTACACCTCGGGCGTGGAGAGCCCCTCCGCCTGGACGGCGAAGACCCAGTGGAACTCGCCGCGCGTCATCGCGGGCGTGAGCACGTCGCCCCGCCCCGTCCCGACGGCGGTGTGCCCCACGAGCCCGAACGCGACGTCGGCCCCGAGCCCCGCGGCGAGGCGGACGAGGTCGGCGCGGGGGACCCCGGCGTCCCACAACGCGTCGCACGCGACGAGCGCGGCGGCGGCGTCGGCGGACCCGCCCGCCATGCCGCCCGCGACGGGGACCTCCTTGTGGATCTCGAGCCGCACGTCGGGGTCGACGCCCACGTGCTCGGCGAGCGCGACGGCAGCGCGCCACGCGAGGTTCGTCTCGTCGGTCGGCACCACGTCGGCCTGGAGGCCGGTCACGCTGAGCGAGACGCCCGAGCCCGGGGGCACCTGGTGGGCGACGACGTCCTCGCTGAGCCCGACCGCCTGGAAGATCGTCACGAGCGGGTGGTAGCCGTCGTCCTGGAGCGCTCCGACCCGCAACGAGAGGTTGACCTTGCCGGGTGCGCGCACGCGGACGGACGGGGGTGGCGCGAGGGCGATGCTCGGCGGTCGCGGGGGTGTCACGCGTCCACTGTGCCAGGTCGTCCGGTGCGACGCTCCGCGGGTGCCGCGCCGCGGGCGGGGCGATCGTCGAGGCCGCCCCGCAGGACGAGCTGCTCGGCGACGCGCGCGAAGGCGGCGACGTCGAGCACCTCGCCGCGCGCCTGCGGGTCGACGTCGGCCGCCTCGAGCACCTCGGCGGCCGCGCTCGCGGAGCCGGCGAGGCCGGACAGCGCGGAGCGCAGCATCTTGCGCCGCTGCGCGAAGGCGGCGTCCACGACCGCGAAGACCTGCTCCCGGGTCGCGGTCGTCGTCGGGGGCTCGCGGCGGTCGAGCGCGACGAGCGCGGAGTCGACGTTGGGCACCGGCCAGAACACGCTGCGGCCGATGGTCCCGGCGCGGCGGGCGTCGGCGTACCAGGCGGCCTTGACCGACGGCACGCCGTACGTGCGCGACCCCGGGGGTGCGGCGAGCCGGTCCGCGACCTCCGCCTGCACCATGACGAGCACGCGCTCGAGCGAGTCGAACCGCTCGAGGAACGTGAGCAGCACCGGCACCGCGACGTTGTACGGGAGGTTGGCGACGAGCGCCGTCGGCGGCTCGCCGGGCAGGGTGGTGACCTCCAGCGCGTCCGCGCCGACGACCTCGAGCCGGTCGCCGAGGTCGGGGACGTGCGCCGCGACCGTCGTGGGGAGCTGCTTCGCGAGGACCGGGTCGATCTCGACCGCGACGACGCTCGCCCCGGCCTCCAGGAGTCCCAGGGTGAGCGAGCCGAGCCCCGGGCCGACCTCGACCACGCGCTCCCCCGGTCGCACGTCCGCAGCCCGCACGATCTTGCGGACGGTGCCGCCGTCGTGCACGAAGTTCTGGCCGAGGGTCTTGGTGGGGCGGACGCCGAGGCGGCCCGCCAGGTCACGGATCTCGGCCGGACCCAGCAGGGCACCGCGGGTGTCGCTCATGACAGCCAAGCCTACCGACCAGGGCGGGCCCGGTCCGGACGCCGCGGGGACGACGGAGGGCGGGGCGCCGTGCGCCCCGCCCTCCGTGGTGCGGCCGCCGGGCGGCCGCGAGTCCTTGCTACCGGGTCAGAGGAGACCCAGCTTGGCCGCGCACGCGGGCCACTGGCCCCAGCCCGAGCGGGCCTGGAGCGCCTGAGCGCGCTGCGTCTGCTCGGCGGCCGAGGCCTCCGACGGGAGGCCGGAGCCACCCATCGCCTGCCACGTCGAGAGCGAGAACTGGTAGAGGCCGTAGTAGCCGTTGCCCGTGTTCGTCGCGGGGTTGCCACCGGACTCGCACTGCGCGAGCGCGCCCCAGACGCCGCCGGGTGCGGAGCCGAGGTTCGCTGCCGGCGCGGAGGAGCCGCCCGACGAGGAGGAGGAGGAGGAGGACGACGACGAGCGCTGCTGCGTCTCGACCTTCGGCTGCGGCTTGGGGCGCTCCTTGGTGCCCTGCACGAGGATCTTGTTCACCGGGGGCGTGGTGACGCCCTCGGAGACGAGCTCGCGCGACTCCTCGGCGCCGTCGACCGTCGTGACGCGGTGCACGGTCGTGTGGACGCCCTCGACACCTTCCTGCTTCACGACCGGGTCGAGGTCCTTGAAGCGGTTGGCGTCCTCCTCGGTGACCGTCTCGAACGGGACGGCCTTCTCGGTGGGCACCTCCTCGACCTTCACACGCTGCACGACGAGCGAGACCGGGGCGGCGTCCGCCGCGGCCTCGGCGTCCTCGGTCGCGGCGGCGGTGGCGTCGGCGTCGGCGGCGGGGGCCGCCTCGGCAGCGGCGTCGGCCTGGGCGGCGATCTGGTCGGACTTCTCCACGTGGACGCGGTCGAGCTCGCCGAGCTGGACGCCCTGCTGGTCGAGGATCGCGTCGATACCGATGCTGCCGTCGGGCGCGACCTTCGTCTCGCCGTCCGCGACGACGTTCACGGGGCCGTCCGCGTCGAGGCGGATCGGGAGGGACGCGCGCTCGCCGGAGCGCGACGCCACGAGGCGCACGTCGCTTCCGCGCGAGGCGAGAGTGGTCAGGGCCTCGTCCGCGTCGAGCGCGGTGAGCCAGACGGAGGACTGGGAGCCGTCGACCTGGACGGGCACCTCGCGCCCGTAGCGCACCACGACGTCGCCGCCGCCGCGCAGGGCGGAGTCGACGTCGGGGACGACGAGGTCGCGGTCGCCCACGGCGACGTCCTGCTCGGCGAGCAGGCCCTCGACGGACCCGGCGAAGGTCGTGACGGTGGTGATCTTGCCGTCCACGTCGAGCTCGACGGTCTTGCGCGCGTTGCCGTAGGCGACGGCGCCGGTCGCGAGGAGGACGACGGCGGTGGCGCCGGCCACGAGGGGCCAGCGGCGACGGCGGGCGGCCGTGGTCGCGGGGCTCTGGGGGCTCTCCGCGGGGCCGTCGGTGGTCTCGAAGGGGTTCTGAAGGTTCGTGTCGGCGCTCTCGGGGGCGCCGGCCGCGTCAGCGGTCCGGTGGAAGGGGTTCTTCACTCGGGTCCAGTCGTCGGGGGTCCCGGGCACGGGTGCTCGACGGCGCGTGGGCACCACCCGCGGCCCGCGGCGGACGTGGGTCCTCCGCGGCGGGCGCACACGTGCGTCCACGGGTCTCGAGCGGCCGATCCGGCTGCCGGCGCCACCCCGGCGCCCCTTCCCCAGGGCCCGACGACGGCGCACCGCCCGCGTGGTCCGGGCACCTCTCCCGCAGTCCGGAGGGACCGCGGCAGCGTGCCGTTCACGCGCGAGCGACGTTCGACCGTAACCGATCCGTTATCGAAGTCCAACCCCCAGGCCGCTAGGCTGGGAGGTTCTGTCCGGTTTTCGACGTCTATGTCACGCGGGCCTCCACGCGCTTCTCACCCGGCGTCACCGTCGGCGTCACGCGCGAGGGCACCCTCGGCCGCGCCTGGGCTCGCACGTCCCGACCGTGCGGCGCGTGCCCCGACCCGCGCCAGCGTCTCCGCGAGCTCGGGCGGGTCCAGGACCGTGAGGTCGACGTCGAGGCCCAGCAGGAACCCCGCGAGCTGGGCGAGCGACGTCCCCCCGGTCTCGAGCACGCACGCGTCCGGGCCGTCGTCGACGAGCACCCCCGCCTCCGGCGCGAGCCGCTCCGCCACGACGCTCGCCGGCGCGTGCAGGCGTACGCGAGCGGGGTGCGCCCACGCGATCGACCCCACGCCGCGGACGACGTAGGCGACGGCGTCGCCGCCCGGCACGCGGCGAGGCGTGAAGCGGGGTCCACCGGGCGTCCGGAGGTGCAGCCGGTCGAGGCGGAAGGTCCGCCAGTCGTCGCGGCCCAGGTCGAACGCCAGCAGGTACCACCGCCGCCCCACGTGCACGAGCCGGTACGGCTCGACCGCACGCGACGTCGTCGTCCCGTCGTGCGCCCGGTACTCGAGGCGCAGACCGGTCCGCGCCGCGACCGCGCCGGCGATGTCGGAGAGCACGCGCGCGTCGACCGGCGGTCCCGCGACCGGTGCGCTCGCCACCGCGGCGCGCAGCGCGTCCGCCCGGGCGCGCAGGCGGGCGGGCAGCACGGTGTCGAGCTTGACGAGCGCGCGGCGGGCGGCGTCCTCGACCCCCGTGATCGACCCCGTGGCCGCGGCCCGCAGCGACACCGCGACGACGGCTGCCTCCTCGTCGTCCAGCAGGAGCGGCGGGAGCGCGGCCCCCGACCCGAGCCGGTAACCGCCCGCGGCCCCCGGCGCCGAGCGCACCTCGTACCCCAGGAGCCGCAGCCGCTCGACGTCGTTGCGGACCGTGCGGGTCGTGACGCCGAGCCGCTCCGCAAGGTCGGGGCCCGACCACGTCGGCCGCGACGGCAGGAGCGCGAGCAGGCGCAGGAGGCGGACCGAGGTGTCGAGCACGGATCCCATCCTGCCTCACCATGCGGAACCGTACGTTCCGCATGGGGTTCTACTGTCGTGGTGTCGGTCCCGCCGGGGTCGACGACCGCGGTCCCCGGGCAGGATCCCGGGGACGACGACGAGGGAGACGAGCATGCTGCGTGGGATGGCGACGCTGAACCTGTGGGCCGACGACCTGGAGGCCGCGTCCGCGTGGTACGCGGAGGTGCTCGGGACCGAGCCCTACTACGTGGTGCCGGGCGGGTACGTGGAGTTCCGCGTCGGCGACCGCCAGGACGAGCTCGGGATCATCGCCCGGTCGTGGTCACCGCACCCGCAGCCGGAGGCGCCCGGCGGCGCGATCGTGAACTGGCACGTCGACGACGTGCGCGACGCCTTCGCCCGGCTGCTCACGCTCGGGGCGACCGAGTACGAGGGCGTCGTCGAGCGTGGTGAGGGCACCGGCTTCGTCACGGCGTCCGTGGTCGACCCGTTCGGCAACGTGCTCGGGATCATGCAGAACCCGCACTACCTGGAGATGCTCGAGGCCTAGCGTGCCGCGGCGCTCGCGGGCAGCGGGGCGCCGCGCCGGCAGCGGTCTCAGCACCAGCGCCTAGTACCAGCCCTTGGCGACCGAGTGCGACCACGCCGAGCACGGCGTGCCGTACCTGCCCTCGATGTACCCGAGGCCCCACGTGATCTGGGTCGCCGGGTTGGTGCGCCAGTCGTCCCCGGCGCTCGACATCTTGGACCCGGGCAGCGCCTGCGGGATCCCGTACGCGCTCGAGCTCGGGTTGTCGGCGTCGACGCGCCAGTTGCTCTCCTTGGTCCAGAGCTTGTCGAGGCAGACGAACTGGTCGTCGCCCCAGCCGCGCTGGGCCGCGAGCGAGCGGCCGATCGCGCGGGCCGAGCCCGGGTCCACCGAGACGGAGATGTCCATCGTCCCGATCTTGATGATCTCGTCGCGCGGCTCCGTCGTGACCGTGCGCGTGAGGACGGTGCGCGAGACCTCGGCGCCGCCGAGCGTCTGGACGGCGTACGTCGTGGTCGCCTCGCCCACGCGGCCGGACTGGACGACGACCCGGTGCCCCTTCGGCAGGTTCGGGTCCTCGACCTCCTCCGTGGCGAAGGGCAGCACCTCGGTGACGGTCGTCGCGGACGCGGCGGCCCGGCTCACGAGGACGAGCATGCCGTCGACCGCGGCCGCGTCGAGCGGCGCGGACGTGCTGTCTCCCTCGGCGAGCACGATGCCGGCCGCCGCGAGGACGCCGCGCACCGTGGGCTCCGCCGTCGTGATGGGCATGACCGCGCCGTCGACGGCGACGTGCACGGTCTTGAGCGTGGAGACCCGGATCGGGTCGCGGCCGAGCGCCTGCGTGCGCGAGACCTCGGTCACGGCGCCCTCGGCGCGCGGCCCGAGGTACGTGAGGAGCTCCCCGACGGTGCGCGCGGTCGTCGAGATCGTCTGGACCTGGCCGTCGATCTCGATCGTCACGTCGTGGCTCGACCGGACGACGATCGTGCCGCCGTCGTGCGCGGAGTCCGTCAGGCCCGGCTCGACGAGGTCCTCCGCGCCGACCGTGACGTCCTGGTAGTCGAGCACCTCGGCGACCGTGCGCCCGTACGCGGAGACGTCGTACAGCTCGCCGTCCACGTCCAGCGTGACGCTCTTCTGGAGCGAGGCGAACGCGCCCGTGACGACCACGAGGCTCGCGACGACGACGCCCTGGGCCGCCAGCCGTTGCAGGCGCCGGCGACCGGTTCCGTCAGGTGCGAGCACGCGCGCGGTCCCTTCTGCGGGGAAGCGGCCCTCGGCGACCGCCGGGGGCGAGGTGGGGCACGTCGTCGGCGCACGGCGCGCGACGCACGGACCCGACCGTAGCCGAAACGTGACCCAGGACGAAACCTCCGGTTCGCCCGGAACGGGCGGCACCGGGTGCTGCACCGCCGACCCGGGTCACCAGGGCCCGTAGACCGCGACGGACGTCGCGGCGAGGCGCTCGCACACGTCCGCGAGCGGCAGGTCTACGACCTCCGCGACCGTACGCACGGTCGTCGGCAGCACGTACGGGGCGTTGGGGCGACCCCGGTACGGGTGCGGCGTCAGGTAGGGCGCGTCCGTCTCAACCAGCACCTGCCGGAGCGGCACCTCCCGCAGGGCGGCACGCAGCTCGTCGTTCGCGCGGAACGTCACCGGGCCGGCGAAGGACAGGAACCAGCCCTGCTCCGCGCAGAACCGGGCCATCGCGGCGTCGCCCGAGTAGCAGTGGAAGACCGTCCGCTCCGGGGCCCCGTCGCGCGCGAGCACGTCGAGCACCTCGGCGTGCGCGTCGCGGTCGTGGATCTGCAGCGCGAGGCCCAGCTCCTTCGCGAGCGCGACGTGCGCACGGAACGCCTCGCGCTGTACGGCCTCGCCCTGCGGACCTGTACGGAACAGGTCCATCCCCGTCTCGCCGATCGCGCGCACACGGTCGTTGCCGCGCGCGATCGCGGCGATCTCGGCGACGGCGTCGTCGAGGGGGACGTCGTGGTGCGGCCGCGGGTCGGGCTCGAGCCCGTCCGGCCCGACCTCGCGGACCCCGCCGTGCAGCACCGCCTCGTTCGGGTGGATCGCGACGGCGCCGAGCATCCGCCCGACGCCGTGCTCGGCGGCCGACGTCGTCCCCCAGGCCGCGAGGTCACCGCGCAGCAGGGCGTCCGTCCAGCGGGCGGCGGGCAGGTCGCACCCGACCTGCACGACGCGATCCACCCCCACGGCAGCCGCCCGCGCGAGGTGGTCCGCGACGCTCGGGGTGGGGACGTCGTCGGGCAGGATGTGCGCGATCGAGTCGAGGTGCGTGTGGTTGTCCACCACGGGGACGGGCAGCGGCTCCGGGTCGGGCGGCCACCCGCGCTCGCGCTGCTTCGCCACGGTCAGGCGGTCTCGCGCAGGCGGTCGAGCTCCTCCTCGACGATCGAGTCGTCGAGCTTGGTGAAGATCGGCGTCGGCTTGCCGACCGGGGTGCCCGGCACGACGGCCTTCGGCTCCCACGTCGCCAGGCCCTCGGCGCGGTAGTCGCCCGTGATGATCGGGTAGTGGCGCGAGTCGTCGTCGAGGTCGGTCACCTCGTCGATGCGGGGCTGCGGCGCGATCGTGCCCGTGCCGCCGAACGCCTCGTGCACCTGCTGCGCGGAGTGCGGCAGGAACGGCGACAGGATGGTGTTGAGGTCGCTGACCGCCTGAGTCACGGTGTGCAGCACCGTCGCGAGGCGGTCCGGGTCGGTCTTGAGCTTCCACGGCTCGGTGTCCGACACGTACTTGTTCACCTCGCCGACCGTCTTCATCGCCTCCGCGACGGCCGCGCGCTGGCGGTGCGTCGCGATGAGCTCCCCCACGCGCCCGAACGCGGTCGTCGTCGTGGCGAGGACGCCCTCGTCGATCGGCTGGCGCTGCCCCGGCTCCGGGATGGCCCCGAAGTTCTTGTGCACGAGGTTCGCCGTGCGGTTCACGAGGTTGCCCCAGCCGGCGACGAGCTCGTCGTTCGTGCGGCGCTGGAAGTCCGCCCACGTGAAGTCGACGTCCTGCGTCTCCGGGCCCGCGGACGCGACGTAGTACCGGAACGCGTCCGGCTGGTAGCGGGCCAGCATGTCGCGCACGTAGATCACGACGCCTCGCGACGACGAGAACTTCTGGCCCTCGACGTTGAGGAACTCGCTCGACACGACCTCCGTCGGGAGCTGGAGGTTCCCGTAGGCACCCGGCGCACCGCCCTTGCTCCCCCGGCCGTCGTAGCCGAGCAACTCGGCCGGCCAGATCTGGGAGTGGAACGTGATGTTGTCCTTGCCCATGAAGTAGTACGAGCGGGCCTCGGGGTCGTTCCAGAACGCGCGCCACGCGTCCGGGTCGCCGCTGCGCCGCGCCCACTCGATCGACGCCGACAGGTAGCCGATGACCGCGTCGAACCACACGTAGAGGCGCTTGCTCGGGTTGGACTCCCAACCCTCCAGCGGGACGGGGATGCCCCAGTCGATGTCGCGCGTCATGGCGCGCGGGCGCACGTCGTCGAGCAGGTTGAGCGAGAACTTGAGGACGTTCGGGCGCCACTCGGTGCGCGTGCGCAGCCAGTCCCCCAGCGCGTCGACGAACGCGGGCAGGTCGAGGAAGAAGTGGTTCGACTCGACGAACTTGGGCGTCTCGCCGTTGATGCGGCTGTGCGGGTTGATGAGGTCGATCGCGTCGAGCTGGTTGCCGCAGTTGTCGCACTGGTCGCCGCGCGCGCCGTCGTAGCCGCAGATGGGGCACGTGCCCTCGATGTAGCGGTCCGGAAGCGTGCGGCCCGTCGACGGCGAGATCGCGCCCATGGTCGTCTGCTCGACCATGTACCCGTTCTTGTGGACCGTGCGGAACATCTCCTGCACGACGGCGTAGTGGTTGCGCGTCGTGGTCCGGGTGAACAGGTCGTACGACAGCCCGAGCTGGTGCAGGTCCTCGACGATGACGCGGTTGTACCGGTCCGCGAGCTCCTGCGGGCTCACGCCCTCCTTGTCCGCCTGCACGAGGATGGGCGTCCCGTGCTCGTCGGTCCCCGAGACCATGAGGACGTCGTGACCCGCCATGCGCATGTGCCGGCTGAAGACGTCCGACGGGACACCGAAACCTGCGACGTGGCCGATGTGGCGCGGCCCGTTGGCATACGGCCACGCCACGGCCGAGAGGATGTGGGTCATGCGGGCGATCTTAGTCGGCCCGCGCAGCGCGCCGCGGGGCCGTCTCGGGGCCGCCGGACGACGACGGGCCCGCGACCTCGGAGGTCGCGGGCCCGTCCGGAGCCGGGTCGGCTCGGGAGGTCCGTGCTCAGTACCAGTTGGTGGCCTGCGAGTGGGACCACGCGCCGCACGGCGATCCGTAGGAGCCGGCGATGTAGTCCAGGCCCCACGCGATCTGCGTCGCGGGGTTGGTCGCCCAGTCGGCGCCCTTGCTCGCCATCTTCGAGCCGGGCAGCGACTGCGGGATGCCGTAGGCGCTCGACGTCGGGTTGTCCGCCCTCGGGTTCCAGTTGGACTCCTTGGTCCACAGCTTCTCGAGGCACGTCCACTGCGACCCGGTCCAGCCGCGCTCGGCGGCCATGAGCTGCCCGAGCGCGCGGGGGTCCTTCGGCCGCTCCTTGGTCCCCTTGACGACGACCTGGTCGACCGGGGCGGTCGTGACCTCCTGGGTCAGCTGCTCCCGCGACTCCTCGACGCCGTCCACGAGGGTCACCTCGAAGGTCGTCGTGGTGACGCCGTCGGCCCCCTTCTGCGAGACGACCGCCGGGTCGTCGCTGTACCGCGCGGCGTCCGTCTTCTCGACGGTCTCGTGCGGCACGGGGGTCGTCGTCTGCTGCTGCTCGACGACGACGCGCTGGACGACGAGCGAGACGGTCGGAGCGCCCGGCTCGGGGGCCTCGACGCGCTGGACGCTCACGCGGTCGAGCTCGCCGAGCTCGATGCCCTGCTGCTCGAGGATCGCGGGGATCCCGATGCTGCCGTCGGGCGCGACCGTCGTCTCGCCGTCGGCCACGACGTTCACCGGGCCGTCGGTGTCGAGGCGCAGGTCGAGCGACGCGCGCTCTCCCGACCGCGACGCGACGAGGCGCACGTCGCCCCCGCGCTCGGCGAGGGTCTTCAGCGCCTCGTCCGCGTCGAGCGCGGTGAGCCAGACGTCGGACTGCTCGCCGTCGGCCTGGACGGTGACCTGCTTGCCGAGACGCACCACGACCTCGTCGCCGTCGTCGAGGGCCGACGCGGGGTCGGGCGCGACCTGGTCGCGCGCACCGATCTCGATCCCGGCGGCGTCGAGCGCGCCGGACACCGAGCCGGCGAGCGTGCTGACGGTCGTCAGCTCGCCGTCGACGTCGATCGTCACGGTCTTGTTGGCCTCGCCGTACGCGACGGCGCCGGAGCCGACGAGCGCGACGGCGGTGGCCGCCGTGACGATCGACCAGCGGCGGCGGCGCGTGGTGCGCAGCGTCCGCGCGGAGCGGGCGGCGCGGCGGGTGGGCGTCGCGGAGGTCTCCGGGGTGGTCTCGGTGGGGGCGACGTCGGAGGTCGCGGTCTCGACGTCACGGTTCTGGGGCGCGCGGGAGCGGAAGGGGTTGTGCACTCTGGTCCAGTCGTCGGGGGTCCCGGGCACGGGGGTCGACGGCGCACGCGCGCCCCGGGGCGTCCCACGCCGCGGCGCGGGCGTCACCCGGTTCGACCAGCCGATCCGGCCGTCCTGCGGACCCCGGCACCCTGGGTGCTCTACGGAGACCGCGTCCCACGGCCGGCCAATACACCTGTCCCCGGTGAGCGGCAACGCGAGACACTCGACCGTAACCGATTCGTTATCGTGCTCCAAACCGACTGGTCAGCCCGCGGGTCGTGCCGGTCACCCCGCCGGCGTCACCGCGACCCGCAGCAGCCGGTCGTCGCCGTCGCGCGGGTCCCCGCGCCCGTCGGTGTTGTTGGTCAGCACGTACAGGACGGAGCTCCCGTCGTCCCCGGGCGGCGTCGCCGGGTCCACCAGGACGGCGCGCAGCCGACCCCGGTCCGTGAGCACCGCCTGGGGCGCGCCGAACGCGTCGGCCGACGCCCCGCCGTCGGGGGACGCGAACGGCACGCGCCACAGCGTCTGGCCCCGCAGCCCCGCCAGGTACGCGCCCTCGCCGGTCGCGGCCAGCCCGCTCGGCGAGGCGTCCGACGTCGACCACGTCGCCACCGGGTCGACGAACCCCGCCGCCTCGCCGCCGACCCCCTCGACCTCCGGCCAGCCGTAGTTCCCGCCGGGCACGACGACGTTGAGCTCGTCGAACGTGTCCTGCCCGAACTCCGACGCGAGCATGCGCCCCGTCACGTCCCACGCGACGCCCTGGACGTTGCGGTGGCCGAGGCTCCACACGGGCGAGGCCGGGTCAGGGTTACCCGGTGCCGGAGCCCCGTCCACCGTCAGGCGCAGGATCTTGCCGTTGAGCGCACCCGCCACCTGCGACGCACCACGCTGCTGCGCGTCCCCCGTCGTCACGTACAGGTAGCCGTCCGGCCCGAACGCGAGCCGGCCGCCGTCGTGCGTGGAGGCCGCGGGGATGCCCTGGAGGATCGGGGTGAGGGCCGACAGCTCGCGACCGGCGAGCGTCCCCCGCAGGACCTCGTTGCCTCCGGCGGCGGTCCGGTAGACGAACACCTCCCCCGGTGCTGCGCCGCCCTCGGGCCCGACCGCCACCCCGAGCAGACCCGACTCGCCCGTCGCGACCGTGCCGTCGCGCAGGTCGTCCGCGCCCGGTCCCGTGACCGGCTCGACGGCGCCCGTCGCCGGGTCCACGACGACCAGACCGCGCTCGTCGCGCAGCGAGACGAGCAGGGTCCCGTCCGCGAGCGCCGCGAGCCCCCATGGCGCGGGCAGCCCGGTCGCCACCTCGGTCACGTCGACCCGCACCTCGGGCACGACGACGAGTCCCGGCGCCGGCGCGGGCGCCGTCGTGCTCGACTCCGCGGGTTCGCTCGGCTCGGCGGTGGCCGTGGTGACCGACGGGCCCGGGGCGGGTTCCGGACCGTCGTCGGGCGTGCACGCCGCCAGCAGCACGACGGCGGCACCCACCACGACCGCGGGCCACACCCGACGCGGGACCGTCCGGTTCGTGGGCATGCGCCCATCGTCGCGCGCCGTGGGCCTCGTCGCACGGGGCGCGGCGCCGGGCGCTCGACCGTCAGAGGCGGGTGAGGCCGCGCTTGAGACCGCGGATCGCCTGACCGATGCGGTGCTCGTTCTCGATGAGCGCGAACCGCACGAACTCGTCGCCGCCGGGGCCGAACCCGACGCCCGGGGACACGGCGACGTCGCACTCCTCGACGAGGTGCGTCGCGAACTCGATCGAGCCCATGTCGCGGTAAGGCTCGGGGATGCGGGCCCACGCGAACATGGTGCCGCCGGGCTTGTGGATGTCCCAGCCGATGCGCTGGAGGCCGTCGTACAGGGCGTCGCGACGCGACGCGTACACCGACGAGATCTCCTGCGGGAACTCCGTCGCCTCGTTGAGCGTCACGGTCGCGGCGATCTGGATCGGCTGGAACGTGCCGTAGTCGAGGTAGCTCTTGAGCTTGGCGAGCGCACCGACGACGTCGCGGCGGCCCACGAGGAACGCGACGCGCCAGCCCGCCATGGAGAACGACTTTGTCATGGAGTACAGCTCGACCGCGACCTCGCGCGCGCCCTCGCACTCCATGATCGACGGAGGCTCGAACCCGTCGAACGTCATGTCCGCGTACGCGAGGTCGTGCACGAGCACGACGTCCTTGTCCCGCGCCCAGTCGACGAGCCGCTGGAGGTCCTCCTTGGTCGCGACCGTCGTCGTCGGGTTGTGCGGGAACGACAGCACGACGACGCGCGGCTTGGGCCAGCCCAGCTCCCACGCCTCGATGATCCGGTCGATGTACCCCGCGGCGTCGGTCCCGTCGCCGATGGGGACCTGGCGCGCGTCGGCGCCCGCGAAGTAGGGGCCCCAGATGTGGATGGGGTAGCTCGGCGTGGGGACGAGCGCCACGTCGCCCGGCTGCAGCAGCACCCACATGAGGTGGCTGAAGCCCTCCTTGGCGCCGATGGTCGAGATGATCTCGGTGTCCGGGTCGAGGCTCACGCCGAACCGGCGCTGGTACAGGCCCGCGACGGCCTCGCGGAGCTTGGGGATGCCGCGCGACGCGGAGTAGCGGTGGTTGCGCGAGTTCTGCGCGGCCTCGGCGAGCTTGTCGACCGCGACCTGCGGGCTGGGCAGGTCGGGGTTGCCGAAGCCGAGGTCGACGACGTCGCGCCCCGCTCGGCGTGCCTCGATCTTGAGCCCGTCGATGATGGTGAAGACGTAGGGCGGCAGACCGGGGATCCGGCGGAACTCCATCGCAGTGCTCCAGCTCTGTGCGGGGCGCCCGGGCGCGGGGGTGCGCGCGGGTCGCGGGTCTCGCAGGGTACGCCTGCTGCCCGACGCCGCGTGGCCGCGTCTCGCGGCGCGCTCGCCCCGGGCGGAGGTCAGCCCGTCCAGCCGAGGTTGCGCGCCATGCGCTCGAGCGTCGCGACCGTCTGGGCGTACTCCGCGCGGCTGATGCCGTCCGCGACCCGCTCGCGCGAGACCGACACGGCGTCGAGCAGGTCGTGGTAGGCGTGGTTGCCGGCGACGGTCACGGCCAGCCGGCCGGAGCCGTCGCGCGTGACCCAGCCCCGCCGCACGAGGTCGTCGATCTCCGCCGTCACGGCGCTGGCCCCGTGCCCGGTCGCCGCCCCGGCGAAGGGCGACAGGACGCCGTCGACGCTCGTCTCCTCGCTCACGCCGTCACGGATGGTGTTGAGCACCTGCCAGTGCCGGCGCGTGAGCCCCGAGTGCTGGAACACGCCGTCGAAGCTCTCGTCGATGAGGCGGTCCACGAGCTTGAGCCAGTAGCCGATCGGGCGTTCCGGCGCGCCGGCCGGAGGGGTCGCGGCGGGCGTCGGGTCGTCGCTCATCGGGTCCTCCCGGGTGCTCGGGTACGGCTGCTCCCACTCTCGCACCCGCGCGCGGGACGCGCCCGGCGTCCCCGGCGTTTCCCCGAGCGCTCCCCCGCTGCCCCGGCCCGGGTGGCAGAGTGGGCGCATGAGCGAGAACACTCCCGCGGTGCGCCGCGCGCTGATCGTCGTCGACGTCCAGCCCACGTTCTGCGAGGGCGGGGAGCTGGGGGTCGAGGGCGGGAACGCCGTCGCGCAGCGGATCGCCGACCACGCGCGCGACCACCGCGACGCCTACGACCTCGTCGTCACGACCCAGGACTGGCACGTCGACCCGGGCGAGCACTGGAGCCCGGAGCCGGACTTCGTCGACACGTGGCCCCCGCACGGGATCGCGGGCACCCCGAACGCCGAGCTGCACCCCGCGCTGGCCGACCTCGCGCCCGACGCGGGGGTGAAGAAGGGCGAGTACCAGGCCGCGTACTCCGGGTTCGAGGGGGTCGACGTCGGCGGCCGGCCGCTCGCGGACGTCCTGCGCGACGCCGGGATCGAGGCGGTCGACGTCGTCGGGATCGCCGAGTCGCACTGCGTGCGCGCGACGGCGCTCGACGCCCACGCGCTCGGGCTCGCCACCCGGGTCCTCACCGACCTCACGGTGCCGGTCACGCCCGAGCTCGGCGCCGCGGCGCGCGAGGAGCTCGCCGCGGCGGGCGTCGCGCTGGAACCGAGCACCGCCGTCGGGCGCTGACGGCCCGTCCCGCGCGGGCTCAGCGGCGGCGCGCCTCCAGCGCCGCCGCGTAGAGGTCGCGCTTGGCGACCCCCGCGTCCTGGGCGACGTCCGCGACGACCTCCTTGAGCCGCTCGCCGCCGTCGACGCGCGCGAGCACGGCCGGCACGAGCTCGGTGAGCGGGACCGGGCCGCGCGGCGGCGCGCCGCCGACCACGACGCAGATCTCCCCGCGGAGCTGTTCCGCGGCGGCGCGCTCCGCGAGCTCGGCGAGGGGCCCGCGCAGCACCTCCTCGTACGTCTTGGTGAGCTCGCGCGCGACGGCGCCCGGCCGGTCCGCGCCGAACGCCTCGGCCATCGCGGCGAGCGTCTCCGCCACGCGGTGCGGCGCCTCGAAGAACACGAGCGTGCGCGGCTCGTCGGCGAGCGCGGCGAGCGTCCGCGACCGGTCGCCCGCCTTGCGCGGCAGGAAGCCCTCGAAGCAGAAGCGGTCCGTCGGGAGGCCCGAGAGCGCGAGGGCGGTGAGGACGGCGCTCGGCCCGGGCGCCGTCGTGACCGGGACCCCGCGCTCGACGGCGCGCGCGACGACGCGGAAGCCCGGGTCGGAGACGCTCGGCATGCCCGCGTCGGACACGACGAGCACCGTCCCGCCGCCGTCGACGACGTCGAGCAGGTCGTCCGCGCGGTCGGACTCGTTGTGCTCGTGGAAACTGACGACGCGTCCGCCGACCTGCACGCCCAGGCGGCCCGCGAGCGCGTGCAGGCGGCGCGTGTCCTCCGCCGCGACGACGTCGGCCTCGGCGAGCAGCCGCCGCAGCCGCGGGCTCGCGTCCTCCGCGTTGCCGATCGGGGTGCCGCCCAGCACCAGGTGCCCGGCCTCCCGCGGGGTCGTGGGCCGGTCGGCGTCGGGCACGTCGGTCGAGGAGGACATGGCTCCCAGGGTTCCACACCCGCGTGCCCCTACGATGGCCAGCGTGTCCCAGCCGCCCGCCGACGCGTCGCCCGCGCCCCCCGAGCAGGACGCCGCCGACGCGCCCGACCTGACCCACCGCGAGCGCCTCCTGCTCGCCCTGCTCGGGCCCCGCCGTCCGGCGCTCGGGGCGACCGCGCACGACAGGCTGTGGGGGTGGCTCGGGGTCGCGATCGTCGCTGCCGTCGCGGCGGTGCTGCGGCTGTGGAACCTCGGTCGCCCGGGCACGCTCGTGTTCGACGAGACGTACTACGTCAAGCAGGCGTGGACGCTGCTCCAGGTCGGGTACGAGGCCGACTGGCCCGAGGAGCCGAACCCGGCGTTCGAGGCCGGGGACGTGAACTCGTTCCTCCCGACGGCGGACTACGTGGTCCACCCCCCGCTCGGCAAGTGGATGATCGCGCTCGGGATGAGGTTCTTCGGCGGGGCGGAGAACCCGTGGTCGTGGCGCATCGCGTCCGCGGTCGTCGGGGTGGTCGCCGTCGTGCTCGTGGCGCGGATCGCCCGACGCCTGTTCGCCTCCACCGCGATGGGGATCGTCGCGGGAGCGCTCATGGCCGTGGACGGCGAGGCGATCGTGCACTCTCGCACGGGTCTGCTCGACAACATGCTCATGATCTGGGTGCTCGTCGCGTTCGGGTGCCTGCTGCTCGACCGCGAGCAGGCGCGCCGGCGGCTCGCCGAGCGCTGCGGGGCGATCCTCGACGCCGGCGGGACGATCGGACGCTACGGACCGGGCCTCGGGTGGCGGTGGTGGCGCTTCGCGGCGGCCGTCGCGCTGGGCCTCGCGTGCGGGGTCAAGTGGTCGGGGTTGTACTTCCTCGCCGTCTTCGCCGTCGTGTCGGTGCTGTGGGACGCGACCGCGCGCCGCACCGCGGGCGTCGGGCGCTGGTGGGAGGACGCGCTCGTGCGCGACGCGGTCCCGGCCGCGCTCGTCATGCTCCCGACGGCGGCGCTCGCCTACCTCGCGTCGTGGACGTCGTGGTTCCGCACCCCCGGGGCCTACATGCGCCAGTGGGCGCTCGACCACCCCGGCGAGGGGGTCCAGTGGCTCCCGCCCGGCCTGCGGTCGCTGTGGGAGTACCACCTCAAGATGTGGGACTTCCACAACGGGCTCACGTCCGAGCACACCTACGAGGCGCACCCGCTCGGGTGGATCCTCCAGTGGCGTCCCACGTCGTTCTACTGGCGCTCCTACGACGCCGGCGAGGCGGGGTGCGAGGTGGAGCGCTGCGCGCGCGCGATCACGTCGCTCGGCAACCCCGTGCTGTGGTGGACGGCGGCGCTCGCGATCCTCGTCGCGCTCTGGGCGCTCGTGCGGCTCAAGGACTGGCGGGCGCTCGCCGTGCTCAGCGGCATCGTCGCCGGGTGGGCGCCGTGGTTCCTCTACGCCGAGCGGACCATCTTCACGTTCTACTCGATCGTGTTCACGCCGTGGGTCGTCCTCACGCTCGTCTACGCGATGACGCTCGCGCTCGAACGCACCGAGCACCGCCCGGTCGCGCGGGCGCGCGTGAAGGTGGGGCTCACGGTCCTGCTGACGACGATCGGCGCCGTCAGCGTGTTCTTCTACCCGATCTGGACGGCGTGGCAGGTGCCGTACTGGTTCTGGCGCCTGCACATGTGGCTGCCGACCTGGATCTGACGCGTCACCAGTCGACCTGCGCGGACTCGTGGAACGCGATCCCCGCGCGGCGCCAGACGTGCGCCTCGCGGGCGACGCGGCGACGGAAGCCGTCCCAGTCCTTGCGGTCCGGGGCGGTCCAGCCGACCTCCGCGACGGCGCTCAGGCGCGGCAGGAGCATCGTGAACAGCGCGTCGAGCGTCGGGATGCGCTCGGTCCACACCGCCGCCTCGACACCCTCGATCGTCTCGACCGGCAAGCCGGGCACGACCTCCTCGGGCTCCCAGTCGTAGGAGTCGCGCACCTCGACGAGACCCGCCCAGTCCTGCCCCAGGGCGGGGTCGGACTCGGCCGTGTAGCGCATGTCGAGGTAGACGCGGTTCGCCGGCGACAGGATGATGCGCGCCCCGGCCTTCGCGGCGTCGACCAGGTACGTGAGGTCCATGGGGTGCGTGTCCCAGTACTGCACGATCGTGCCCGGGCGCAGCGGCGCCTTCGCGGCCTCCTGCCACGCGACCGGCTTCTTGCCGGCCTCGAGCACCAGGCGCTCGCACAGCTCGACGAACCGCGCGTACTCCGCGGGCTCCATCTTCAGCACCTCGTCGCCACCGAGGTGCACGTGCTCGCCGTCCGTGGCGTGGGCGAGGTCCGTGAAGACGTCGCGCAGGAACGGCTCGGTCGCGGGCAGGTCGAACGTGAGGCGCGAGAAGCCGACCTCGATGCCCGAGTAGGCGTCGGTCGCGACGCCGTCGGGCATGAGGTCGCCGTAGACGTGCGTCGCCGCGTTGATGTGGCCGGGGACGTCGATCTCCGGCACGACCCGCACGAAGCGCTCCGCGGCGTAGTCCTGCAACGCGCGGAAGTCCGCGAGCGACAGGTGCCCGCCCGTGCCGCCGGACGTGTCGCTCCCCGAGGAGAGCTTGGCGAGCTCGGGCCGGGACGGCGACTCGATGCGCCAGCCCTGGTCGTCCGTGAGGTGCAGGTGGAGCACGTTGAGCTTGTACGCCGCCGCGACGTCGATCACGGCGCGCAGCGCGTCGGGACCGAAGAACGTCCGCGCGACGTCCACGGACAGGCCGCGCCAGGGGTAGCGGGGCGCGTCGTGCACGACGACGTGGGGCATCCGCGCGGGCTCGTCGCCCGGGCCGGGCGCCTCGACGAGCTGCCGCAGCGTCTGCACCGCGTGGAGCAGCCCGGCGGGCTCGGCCGCCGTCGCGGTGATCCCTGCGTCGTCCGCGACGAGGCTGTACCGCTCCGGGCTCGTGGAACCCTCCGGACCGGCCAGCTCGTCGATCCGGAGCACGAGCGCGGTGCGGGTCGCAGAGCCCGACGAGGCAGCGACCGAGGCTCCGGACGCCGGGTCGTCGTGCGTCGCGGCGACGCCGTCGAGGCCGCTCAGGAGCGAGGCGGCCAGGTCCCCGAGCCACGGGGCGGTCCGCTCGAGACCGAGCGCGTGGACCTCCAGCGTGGCGACGGGGACGTGGTGCGTCCCGGGCTCGACGTGCAGGGGCTGGGGGATGACCGAGACCATCGGGTACCTCGTCGTCTGGCTGGGATCGAATCGATTCGGCTTTTGCGAGCGACACACCCTAACCCGCCGCTCCCGGCGCGGCCAAGCGCCTCCGGGCTAGCGCGACGGCGCGACGTACCGCGGGCTCGGGTCGAGCGAGAGCACGCCCTCGACGTCACGGGCAGGGTCCGACGAACCGGTCGTCCAGCCGCCGACCACACCCTGCGGCAGCCCGTCCAGGAGCAGCCCCCAGTCCCGCACCCGGGCGCCGTAGCCGTCGCCCGAGGTGGGCTGGAGGACCACGGCCGCCTCTCCCGACCCCAGGTCCAGGTCGGACGCCCCCCGGATCGCGTCCTCGTCCGAGCGCTGGAGCACGACCAGCTTCTGCGGGAGCCCCTGCGTCCGCACGACCTCGCCGACCGCGTCGATCGCCGCGCCCAGCTCGGCCGCGTCCACGGTGCCGGTCGGCGACCCGTCGCCGACCCGGCGCGCGTCGACGTCGAGGGCCACGCCCACGGTCGGGCGGGCGAGCACGTCCGCGTACTCGGTCACCTGCTCGTCGAACGACGCGCGGCCCGGTTCGAGGCGCAGCACGACCATGACTCCCGCCTCGGCCGCCGCGTCCACGAGCGGCAGCAGCTCCTCGGCCGGGATCTCGGTCGAGTAGTCCCGGTCCTCGCCGGGGTTCGACGACGCTCGGGTCGCCGGGACCTCGAGCACCGGGACCACGGTCTCCTCCGGCACGGCCTCCGCGTACGACGCCGCCGCGTCCTGCGCGCGCGTGACGGCGTCGGTCACCGCCCACTCCCCCACCGCCTCGAGCCCGGGGGTCACCGCGTCCGCCTCGACCGCCACGTACCGCACGCCGTCGGCGAGCACGAGCTGCGACCCGCTCGGGAGCAGGTCGCCGGCCTCGGCCGTGCGCAGCCGCCACGCCAGGTCCTCCGCGGACCCGAAGCTCTCCCCGATGCCCACGACCGCGAGCGCCTTCGCGGCCGCGATCGCGTCGACGACCTCCGCCGAGGAGCGCGGGTCGCCCCGCGGCACCTCGAGGGGCACCGCCCCGGCCGCGCGGGCGGTCGCGATCGCCGCGGCCTGCGGGCCCCCGGGCGCGTCGAGGCCCCCCGGCTCGGTGAGGGCGAGCACCTCGGTCAGCGTCTCCGGCTCGCCGCGCTCGGGCAGCGCGCCACGGACGTCGTCGAGGTCGTGCGGGTCGAGTGCCCCGTCGTCGCCGAGCGCCCCCACGTCGAGCAGGACCCGCTCGACGCCCTCGACGTCGCCCAGCGTCGCGCGCTCCGGGGTCTCTCCCGTGTCCTCCTGCCCCGGGGGCGCGTCCGCCTCGCCCACCTCGACGACCGCGACCGTGCCGAGCCGGGCGAGCTCCGTGCGCAGCCCCCCGTCGGAGATGGCCCCGCCGACGAGGAGGACGGGCGCGGCGAGCTCGACCGCCGCGGCAGCCGCCGTGGCCCGCGCCGACTCGTCGTCGGCGACGGCGAGGACGACGACGGGCGCGGACGTGAAGAACGCCTGGCTGCTCGTCAGGGCGAGCTCCGCCGGGTCGGTCGAGTCGAGCACGAGGACCCCGTCGCTCGGCTCCGCCGCACGCGCGACGAGCCCGGTCTCTCCCGAGGACGGTCCGTCGGCCTTCGCGGTCTCCGCGGCACACCCACCGAGCGCCGCAGCGGCACCGAGGCTGAGGACGACGGGGAGGGCGAGAGGGACGAATCGGACCTTCCGAGAGTTCACGCCCCCATCATCGCGCATGCCCCACGCCCCGCAGACCGAGGGATGTGTGGGACTCGTGACGGTCGGCCCGTCGGGTGGACGGGGAGCGAGCCCGCGACCCGTGTTCGGGACGCGCCGCGGGCGCTCGGGGCGCCGGGCGGCATCGACCGGCATACTGACCGGGCCCGAACCCATCGCCGAGGAGATCGCATGTCGACCCCCGACCAGCCCGACCAGAACCCGCAGCCCGGCGGGACGCCGTCCGGACCGCCCTCGTACGGCGCTCCGCAGCCGGGCCAGCCCCAGCAGCCGCCGCAGGCCCCGCAGTACGGCGCCCCGCAGGCGCCCCAGTACGGCGCTCCGCAGTCCCCGCAGTACGGCGCCCCCCAGGGCGGCACCCCCGGGTACTCCGCCCCGGCCCAGGACCCCGGCAAGACGATGGGCATCGTCGGCCTCGTGCTGTCGTTCCTCGGCTGCCTGTCGATCGGTGGACTGATCGTCAGCATCATCGCTTACAACAAGTCGAAGAAGGCCGGCTACAAGAACGGCATCGCCCTCGCGGGCATCATCGTCGGCGCCATCATGCTCGTGATCTCGATCGTCGTCGCCATCATCATCGGCGTCACCACCTCCGCGGTCCTCGAGAAGTGCGCCGAGCTCGGTCCGGGCACGCACTTCGAGGACGGTGTCACGTACACCTGCGGCTGACGCGCTCGCCGCAACGAGCGCTCCGTCCGCTCCCTGCACAGGAGGAAGGCCCCCGCCGACGGCGGGGGCCTTCGTCGTCCGTCAGCCGGCGTCGACGTCCGCGGCGCAGCGGAACCCGAGGTGGGTCGTCGCGCTGTCGTCCGACTGCGGGGACCGGGCCGCGGGCCGGTACCGGCGGCAGTACTCCGGCGCGCACAGGTGCGAGCCGCCCTTGGTGACGCGCAGGACCTGCGGCGACGTCGTCGGGGCGAGGAGGTTCGGCCGCGCACCGGCGTCCGGCCCGCGCGTCCCGGGAACGACGTGACGGGGGCCGAACGTGTCGGCCGTCCACTCCCACGTGTTCCCGACGAGGTCCTCCAGCCCGTACGCGTTCGGCTCGTAGGAACCGACGGGCGACGTGCCGCCCCACCCCTCGTTGAGGTACGGGAACCGGCCCCGCCACGTGTTCGCCATCGGCCGGCCGCCCGGCGCGAGCTCGTCGCCCCACGCGAACTCGGCGTCGTCCAGCCCGCCCCGCGCCGCGCGCTCCCACTCGACCTCCGTCGGCAGACGCCGACCCGCCCACGCCGCGTAGGCCGCCGCGTCCTCGAACGCGACGAGCACCACGGGGTGGTCCGGGCGGTCGTCGACGTCGGACCCCGGCCCCTGCGGCGCACGCCACGACGCCCCCGGCTGCCACCGCCACCACTGCCGCCAGTCGCGCAGGTCGACCGGACCCGGCGTCGGGGTGAACACGAGACCCCCGGGCACCAGGTCCGCCGGGTCGGCCCCCGGGAAGTCGGCCGGGTCGGGCGCGCGCTCCGCGACGGTCACGTAGCCGGTGTCCGCGACGAACGCCGCGAACTGCGCGTTCGTCACCGCGTGCCGCTCCAGCAGGAACGGCTCGACCTCCCGGTCGTGCGCCGGCCCTTCCTCCGGGTAGTGCCGGTCGGAACCCATGCGGAACGTCCCGCCGGGGACGGTGACGAGCTCGGTGAGGGCCACACGGTCAGGATAGGTGCGCGCACTCCCTCCTGCCCGACCGCCACCGACGAGCGTCACCGACGTGACGAGGGTGCCCTGACGGGGTCGGCCCACAGACCTCCGACCCCGCCAGGACCTCCCGCCGTCCGTGACGACGGCTCAGGTCAGCTCGATCCGGCTCGACGGAGCACACCACCCGGTCAGGCGGTCGAGCACCCCGCGCAGCCGTTCGGCCCCGTCGTCGTTCCCGGCTGCCTCGGCACGAGCGACCTCGGACTCGATCCCGGCGATCAGCTCGTCCCGGCCGGTGCCCGCCCGGTTGGCCTCGACGATCGCGTCGACGAGCTCGGCGGGGTGGTCACCGTCGGCCACGCCGCCGGCGAGCCGGACGAGATGCGGTTCCACCGCTGCTCCTTCGAAGACTGCCGCCACGCACACGGGATCCGGGTCGGGCGCGAACGTCCAGTCTCCCATCGTGCCCGCGACGTAGCCCTGGTACTGCGCGAGCGACATCGCCTCTCCGGGCGCGACGACGTAGTGGTGCGGCTGGCCCGGGATCGGCGCCGCGACCGCAGCGAGCTGGGCCGGCGTGAGCGTGGCGGAGTCGAGCTGCCACACACGCAGCCCGGCCGCGCCCGTCCCGTTCCAGGGTGCACCCTTGGGCCGCCGGTGGTTCGGCAGGTTGCACCCCGAGCCGACGGCCACCGAGATGCCCTGAGGCTCCCCGAGGTGCTCCGGCGCGACCCACGCCTGGGTGTTCTGCTGGTAGGTCACGACGTCCGGGTTCGCCCCGGTCGACCGCACGCCCAGCGCGTTCCCGTTGCCGTCCTCGACCAGCGGCTGGTCGTCGTGGGCCGGGTCCACCTTCATGCCCCGGTAGATGATGACCATGACCGGTCACCCGTTGTAGGCGACGAAGCAGTAGCTCGCGACGCCCGCCAGGTTGTCGTCCTCGTCGCGGGCGGAGGCCGTGACCATGAAGGTGTCGACGATGAGCTTGTCCGGGAAGTTGTACCGCTTGGAGAAGGGCGTCCAGTCGAGGGACTCCTCCTTGAAGCGGTCCATGAAGAGAGTCCCCAGGTTCTGGGAGATCTCGATCGAGTCGGAGGCCCCGATCGAGTCCCTGAACACCGTCTGCAGGTACGCCTGGACGTCGGAGACGTTGTTCTTCTGCTCCCACACGATGATGTCCTCGGCGGCGGCGATGGGCAGCGCACCGTTGACGGGCTTCGAACCCAGGCCCTGGTAGTAGTAGTCGTACTGCGTGGCGAACTTCGACTCGCAGAACTGCCAGGTGTCCGTCGTGATGATGGCGCCCCAGTCGTCGTCCGCCGGAGCGGCCTTCTTCTCGGGCAGACGCTCGACGGCGGCCGCGGTCGCCTCGTCGGCGAGCAGTGCCTGGGCGGCGGTGGCGAGCGCCTGGAGGGCGATCGGTGCGATGACCTTGACGACTTCCACGATTGACTGTGCCATGACAAGTGCCCCTTCACTAGGTCAGACGGGCCGGTGCGACCCGCTCTCAGCGTCGGCGACGTGCGGCCGGCGGCACATCGCCACAATTGGTGAACTGCGCCCTGGCCCGGTGCAGCGGCCGCGGCACGCCGCACCGTTCCGCGAGAGCGGTCGCCGCGGTCTGCGACGTCACGCCGAGCTTGGTGAGCACCGCCTTGATGTGGCTCCGCACGGTGTGCAGGGAGCGGAAGGTGCGCGCAGCGATGTCCGCTGCCGTCAGGCCCTCCATGAGGTCGACGAGGGTCTCGGTCTCGCGGGGGCTGAGGGTCCGCAGTGCACGGGTCTCGTCGATGCGGGCGCGAAGGCTCTCTGCGCGACCCTCCGTCCGGGCGCCGCGCAACGCGTCCTCGATGAGCAGGACGAGCAGCGCGAACGGCGCGTCCCGGTGCAGGACGACGGCGCCGCGCTCCGCATAGCCGAGAAGCCCCGGCAGCACGTCGGCCGAGGCGATGCACACCGCCGGCACCGACGCGAGCGCACCGACGTCCTTCAAGGGACGCCCGGCGTCGTCCTCCGGGACGAGCACGACGGGCGACGCCGACGAGGTGCCCGCGACGACCTCGCGTCGCACCGGCCACCAGCCCCGCGCGCTCAGCGCGGCCGACAGGCCCGCCCCCAGCGAGGCCTCTCGTGGCGCGACGACCTGGACCGCCGCGGCGAAGGGCTCATCCGACGACACCACGTCGCAGCAGCGCTGCACCCACGCGGGCCCCCTCGTCTCGGCAACGGTGCGGTGGCCACACAGAAGCATGGGGAGACCGGTCGAGCGAGGCGAGGCTGGTCAGCGAGCCGAAAATCACCCGTGACCCCGAGGTGCCGAGGTCGCGGTGCCCTGGGGCGAGACGTGGCCAGGTACGAGGGCGGAGCCGGGCGGTGGGCGCAGCCGCTCGGCGCGCCGACAGGAACGAAAAGGGCCGCTGACACGTGTCAGCGGCCCTTTCGAGGTGGAGCTAGGGGGATTCGAACCCCCGACCTTCTCATTGCGAACGAGACGCGCTACCAACTGCGCCATAGCCCCTCGAGCGAGGAACAGACTAGCACCCCGGGGGCGGGGTCTACCAAACCGGCCGCCCCCGGGGGGAGCTACTGCCCCGCGGCCCGACGCCGGGCGAGGATCTCGTTGAGGTCGAGACCCAGCGTCTCGGTCGACGGCTTGCGCTCGTCGCCCACGGCGGGCTCGGGCGCGCCGGACGGCACGTCCACGACCACCTCGACCGCGGCGCCCGGAGCGGGTGCGGCGCCCGCCCGCGCTGGCGAGACGACGTCGTCGTCGGTGAGCGGCGCAGGCTCGCGGCGCGGTGCCGTCGGCTTCATCGTGTACGTCGGAGGCGGTACCGGCACCGGGTCCCAGGCGCGGCCCGAGGGCACGTGGTCCTCGTCGACGACCTCGACCTCGACGACCTCCGTCGCTTCGACCGACGTCTCCGTGACGACCACGGACGTCGCGCCCGAGCCGCCGCGGGCAGTGGCGGGCTCCTCGGAGCCGGAGTCCTCGGCCGCCGTCGTGCTCGACGCGGTCACGCGCTCGCGCGGCGACGAGGCGGACGCCGCGGACGTCCCGGAGAGCGCCTCCGCGGTGGCGTTCGCCCGCGCGAGGTCCTGGGGCGTGACGCGCGGGATCATCTGCGTGCTCACCTGGGAGCCGTGCACGGCGCGCCCGGTGACGCGGGGACGCGCGCCCCGGGGCGCGGGCGGCGCCCCCAGGACGGTCCCGCGCGCGGCGCGGGCGGCGGCACGACGCTCGGCCAGCCACGCGGCGTCGGACCGCTGCGCGGCGAGCACCGCACGACGGCCCAGCACGAGCACGAGCCCGAGGAACGCCGTCGGGACCACGCCGGCCCACCACGGGAGGTACCCGAGCGCGACGACGACCCACACCGCGACGCTCGCGAGCAGCAGCACGACCGTCAGCGCGAGACGACGTCGCGCCGCGGCGGCGCGCCGTTCGAGGAGGGCGAGGCGGGACTGCTCGGACGCCGGCTGACGGCGCGGCGGTGCCCCGCGCGAGGGTGACGCGCTCTCGGTGCTCCCCATGGCGTGCGTTCCCTCCTCCTCGTGCGTCCGGTCCTCGGACCGGGCCTGCGGCCCCGCTCCCCCGAGCAGGGGGCGACCACCGCCGGCGGGACCGGAGGCGATCGCGGCGACGGTCGTGACGCCGTCGAGCCGCGCGTCCCAGCGGTCGATCCCTCCGCCGCCCGGGCCGGCGACGGCCAGGACGCGCAGGGAGCCGGAGAAGCGGTCGTCCGTGCGCGCCTCCAGCAGCTGCTGCCGGTGGCGCACCCGGTGCGGGACGTAGAACCCGACCCACAGCAGGAACACCGCGAGCGCGACGATCCCCGAGGCCGATTCCACATCACGACCGTAGGCGAGGCGCGCGGCCACGCTCCGCACGCGCTCCGGCGTGTCGGTCGGCTCAGATGGTCTCGCGGCGGGTCGCCTGCCAGCGCGCGAGGAGACCGTCGGGGACCTCCTCGCTCGTGATCGCGAACGTCCGGTGGTCGCGCCACGCCCCCTGGATGTGCAGGAACCGCTCGCGCACGCCCTCGTCGCGCAGGCCCAGCTTCTCCACGACGCGCAGGCTCGGGCCGTTCTCCGGGCGGATGTTGATCTCGATGCGGTGCAGGCCGAGGACCGCGAAGCAGTAGTCCGTCGCCATGGCGACGGACGTCGGGATGACGCCGCGGCCCGCGACGTGCTCGCTCACCCAGTAGCCGATGCTCGCGCCGCACAGCGACCCGTACGTGATCGACGAGACCGTGAGCTGGCCGACGAGCTCGCC
This sequence comes from Cellulosimicrobium sp. I38E, assembly GCF_001647255.1. NCBI lineage: Bacteria > Bacillati > Actinomycetota > Actinomycetes > Micrococcales > Promicromonosporaceae > Cellulosimicrobium > Cellulosimicrobium sp. I38E. The sequence goes on along the minus strand of NZ_LUAZ01000048.1, from coordinate 2,924 downwards.
GTCCAGCTCGACGGCGAAGGGGAGCGACGACCCGGCCCGCGCCTGCGCGGACAGCACGCGGACGTACTCGGCGAACGTCGGCGGTCCTCCCCCGCTGCCAGGGCGCGGCGACGTGCCCTCCCAGCGCTCGAGCCAGTCCGCGTTGTGCGCGCGCAGGCGCATCCAGGCGTTCGCGTCCCGACGGCGCAGCGGGCGCAGCACGATCGACCCGCCCAGCGTGTCGTCCCGCAGGGTCACGGGCCACGGCTTGGTGACGGTCCAGCCGCGCGTGATCTTGTGCGTCATCGGGCGGTGACCGTCCTCGGGGAGCTGTCGGCGGGCACGGGCGGGCGCCCGGTCCTCGGTGCACAGGGTGACACCACCGACGGCCCGCGCGCCACCGCGTGGTGGCGCACGGACCGTCGGGTCGTGCCGTGGTCGACGCGGTCGTCAGCCCAGCGTGACGACGACCTTCGCCTCGGTGCCCTCCGGCAGCGCGGGGATCGGGGCCGCCGGGTCGTGCTCGACGCCGTCGACCGTCACGGAGCGCACGCCCTTCGACACGTGGTCGGGGTTGCGGACCTCGATGTCGTAGACGGCGCCGCGCCACTCGCGGCGCACCTCGAACCCGTCCCAGTCCTTCGGGATCGACGGGTCGACGACGAGGCCGTCGAGCGCGAGGCGCACGCCGAGCACGTACTTGGTCACGGCGGTGTACATCCAGCCGGCCGTCCCGGTGAGCCACGGGTTCTGCGCCTTGCCGAACCACTCGTGGTCGCGGCCGTAGAGGAACTGGACGTACGCGTACGGCTCCGCGCCCCGCACCTCGATGTTGTCGTTCTGGTGGTACGGCAGGATCGCGTCGTAGAACTGCACGGCCTCGTCGCCGCGCCCGAGCATCGCCTCGGCGATGATCGGCCACGCGTTGGGGTGCGAGAAGATCGCGGCGTTCTCCTTGATGCCCGGGTAGACGCGGGTGACGAACCCGACCGTGTCGTCGACCTTCGTGAACGCCGGCCAGTTGAGGTGGTTGCCGTACTCGGAGCCGAGCAGCTCGCGCACCGCGTCCATCGACGCCTCGCCGCGCTCCTGGCTCGTGATGCCCGCGATGACGGGCCAGGCCTGGTGCTCGAGGAAGATCTTGCCCTCCTCGTTCTCGGCCGAGCCGATCTTCACGCCGTCGCGCGTGTAGCCGCGGATCCACCAGCGGCCGTCCCAGAGCTGGGCGTCCGCGACCTTGGCGATGCGCTCGCGCTCGGCCGTGAACCGCGCGACGTCCGCCTCGGCCCGCTCGTCGCCCGCCGCGGCGAGCGGCTCGGCGATCTCGAGGAACGCGCCGATCGCCCACGCGTGCAGGAAGGTCACGAGCGACGTCTCGCCGCCGCCGAGGTTGAGGCAGTCGTTCCAGTCGGCGCGCAGGCCGAGCGCGACGCCGTTCTGGCCCACCTGTTCCGCGGAGAACTCGAGCGCCCTGACCAGGTGGTCGTAGACCGTGCCGGGCGTGCCCTCGGCGAACGGGATCTCCAGGTCGAGGAACGAGCGGTCACCCGTCTCCTTGACGTACTCGACGACCGACGGCACGAGCCACAGGTGGTCGTCCGAGCACGTGTCCTCGAGCCCGTGGATGAGGTCCTTCGGGTCGACCGTGGGCACGATGGTCGGCGACGGGACGTCGGGCAGCTTCTCGGCGTCGGGGTCGAACGCCTTCGGGTCGAAGAGGTGCAGGCCGTACCCGGCCTCCGTCTGGGCGCGCAGGAGCTCGACGATGCGCTGGCGCGTCTTCGTCGGGTTCGAGTGGATGACGCTCATGACGTCCTGCGCGGTGTCGCGGTACCCGAGGCCCGCGCGGCCGCCCACCTCGACGAACGACGCGAAGCGCGACCACTGCACGCACGTCTCCGCCTGGAGGAGGGTCCACGAGTTGATCATCGTGTTCATGCCCTCGTGGGGCGTGCGGATCCGCAGCTTGTCCTGCTTGGCACGCCAGAACGCGCGGAGCCGTGCGCGCTCGGCGTCGACCGTCGCGACGTCCGAGTACTTCGCCTGGATCGCCCGACCGGCCGCGTCGCGCGAGCCGTAGCCGAGCATGTAGACGAGGCGCTTGGTCTCGCCCGGCGCGAGCGTGATCGTGTGCTGGAGCGAGCCGCAGTGGTTCTGCGTCGTCGCGGACTCGTTCGAACCGTGCCCGCGCTCGATCGCGATCGGGTTCGCCTCGGAGCGGTACGGGCCGATGAAGTTGTCGCGCAGCGAGTCGTACGACGACGGCGTCTCGCTCGAGGCGAAGAAGTGGTACGTCCACGGCTCGTAGTAGAAGTCGTACTCGATGATGCCGTCCTCGTAGGAGGAGCCGGACGCGTAGAGCGACATCTGGAGGTTCTGGTTGTCGATCGTGATCGTGTGGAAGCTGAACTCCACGTACGACCCGACGGTGAGCTCACGCACCTCGTCCGTCGTGTTCGTCAGCCGGACGTCCCAGACCTCGACGTCGTCGTCCACGGGGATGAAGACCGTCTGCTCGGCGTCGACACCCTTGTACTCGGCACGGAACGTCGAGTAGCCCAGCCCGTGCCGGGTCGTCCAGCGGCCCGCGCCGCCCGCGGGGTCGAGCTCCTCGCCGGGGCCGACGAACGGCTTGCCGACCGGCTGCCACGACACCGACCAGAAGTCGCCGTCCGCGTCGTCGCGCAGGTACACGTAGTGGCCCGGCCGGTCGACCGGGACACCGTTCTGCCGGAAGCGCGTGATCCGGCCGTACTGCGAGCTCTTGAAGTACGAGTAGCCCCCGCCGGTGTGCGACAGCACGGTGCACAGGTTCTTGCTGCCGAGGTAGTTCGTCCACGAGACGGGGACGTCGGGGCGCTCGACGACGTACTCGTCGTGCGCGGTGTCGAAGTGGCCGTAGCGCATCGTTGCTCTGGTTCCTGTCGTGGGGGTGGGGGCTGGGG
>NZ_LUAZ01000047.1:0-30031 GCF_001647255.1 Cellulosimicrobium sp. I38E | reverse complement strand
GAGGACGGGCCCCGTGACCGAGAGCGCAGCACCCCCGCGGGCCCCGTGACCGAGAGCGCAGCACCCCCGCAGGAGTCCGTCGGCGGCGAGCCGACCGGCCGTCCCGTCGGCCACGACGGCACGCGCGTGCGCGGGCGGCCCGGGCCGCGGGGCGGGCGGACGTCGCGGGGGAGGCGGCCGGCGTCGTCGAGCGCGCGGCGCAGCAGCATCTCGATCTGCGCGTTGACGCTGCGCAGGTCGTCTCCGGCCCAGCGCGCGAGCGCGTCGTGGACGGCGGGGTCGAGGCGCAGGAGCACGGACTTGCGCTGCGCGCGCTGCGCCCGGCCCGTGCCCGACGTCGGCGGCTCGCCCCCCGTGGACGCGTCACCCTCCGGCACGACGCGCGGGTCGTCCGCGGGCACGCCGCTGCCCGACGACGGCTGCTCGCCGTCGCCGGGCACGGCCGGGCTGCGGGGGGTCACTGGTAGAGCGACCCCGTGTTGACGACGGGCGTCACGCGGCTGTCGCCGCAGAGCACCACGAGGAGGTTGGAGACCATGGTCGCGCGGCGCTCGTCGTCGAGCGTGACGATGTCCTCGGCCTCGAGGCGCGAGAGCGCGTCCTCGACCATGGACACCGCGCCCTCGACGATGCGCGACCGCGCCGCGATGATCGCGCCCGCCTGCTGGCGCTGGAGCATCGCCTGGGCGATCTCGGGCGCGTAGGCGAGGTTGGAGATGCGGGCCTCGATGACCTCGACGCCCGCGACGACCACGCGCGCCGCGACCTCGGTGGCGATCTCCGCGGACACGACCTCGGTGGCCCCGCGCAGCGACTGCTCGCCCGCCTCGGCGTCGTCGTAGGGGTGCGACATCGCGACGTGGCGCAGCGCCGACTCCGCCTGGACGCGGACGAAGTCGGTGTAGTCCTCGACCGCGAAGCTCGCCTTCGCGGTGTCCGCGACCTGCCAGACGACGATCGCGGCGATGTTGATCGGGTTGCCGTCGGCGTCGTTGACCTTGAGCTCGCTCGTCTCGAAGTTGCGCACGCGGACCGACACGCGCTTGCGCGTCGAGAACGGCACCGTCGCGACGAGCCCGGTGCGCCGGATGGTCCCGAGGTACCGGCCGAAGAACTGGACGACGAGCGTCTGCCCGGGGTTGATGACCTTGACCATCGTGAGCAGGAAGAGGCCGAGCAGGATCGCGACGACGCCGAGCACGGCGCCCACCGGGGTCGCGGTCGCGAACAGCGGGATCGAGCCGCCGAGGAGCACGAGGACGAGCAGGATCACCAGGCCGCCGCCGCCCGCGCCGAGCGACCACGCGGGCTGCTCGGTGACGTCGACGCGCGTGCCGTCGTGGCCGACGGGACGGCCGGTCGGCTCGCCGCCGACGGACTCCTGCGGGGGTGCTGCGCTCTCGGTCACGGGGCCCGTCCTCTCCTGCGGCTGATCGCCGCGCTGGTGTATAGCAAAGTGATATCACATTACCGAGGGCCGAGGAAACCGCGGGGCCGCGGGTGGTTGCGCGCTGCGTCGGTCCCGTGACATCCTGCAAACAGGTTTGCAGTGCAAAGTAGTTTCTCGATCAACGGAGACGACCATGACGACCGACGACGCCGGCGCCGACCGCGCCGGGACGGACGAGCCGGGAGAGCGCGCGCTCGACGTCGCGGAGACGCTCCGCGTGATCCGCGAGCAGCAGGCCCACGCGCGCGACGCGACCGAGCCCGACACGCGGCTGCTGTGCCTCGCGTGGGGGCTCGCGTGGCTCGTCGGGTACCTGTGCCTGTGGGTCAGCGCCGTGCGCGTCGCCGACGGCGCGGACGTCGTGCGGCTCCGGTCGGGGGCCGGACAGGTGGTCGGCGCCCAGCCGGAGCCCTGGGCCTTCTGGGTCTTCTTCAGCCTCATCGCGGCCGCGACCGTCTTCACGATCGTCCACAGCGTCACGCGCACCGCCGGGACCCGCGGCGTCAGCGCCCGGACCGGGGCCATGTACGGGTGGTCGTGGATGCTCGGCTTCGTCTGCTACGGGTTCGTGCTCGGCGGGCTCGCCCGCGCGGGCGCTTCCACGGAGGTCATGGCTCTCGCGAGCAACGCGTTCGCCTGCATCGTCGTCGGTCTCCTGTACCTCGGCGGCGCCGTCGCGTTCGACTCCCGCGGGCTGTTCGTCCTCGGGGTGTGGATCCTCGTCACCGCCGCCGGGGCGACCTTCGCGGGGCTGCCGTTCACGTACCTGGTCATGGCGCTCGCGGGGGGCGGCGGGTTCCTCGTGATGGCCGGGGTCGAGCACGTCCTGCGCGTACGACGGCGTCGCCCCGCGTCCGGCCCGACGCCCGCCGGGGGGAGGGGGACGGTCGATGCCTGAGACGGAGCTCGACCCCGTCATCCACGCGCCCGCGCGCCTGCGCGTCGTCGCGACGCTCGCGGCCCTCGCGAGCGGGGACGAGCTGTCCTTCCCCAAGCTCCAGAAGCTGCTGGGGATGACGGCGGGGAACCTCTCCACCCACCTGCGCAAGCTCGAGGACGCGGGCTACGTCCGCGTCACCAAGACGCACGAGGGTCGCACGCCCGCGACCTACCTCGCCCTCACGACCCGCGGCCGCGTGGCCTTCGAGGACTACACCGCCGCACTGAACACCCTCCTGAGAGGAGCTGGAGCATGAGTGCCCAGCGCACGAGCCCCACCCGGGCCACCCGGCCCGACCCCGCGCCGTCGGCGACCGATCCCGCCCGACCGGTCGTCGCCGTCGACCACGTGACCCGGCGCTTCGGCACGGTCGTCGCGCTCGACGACGTCTCCCTGACCGTGGGGGCGGGCGAGCTCGTCGGCCTGCTGGGCCCCAACGGCGCCGGCAAGTCGACCCTGCTGTCCCTGGTCAGCGGGCAGCGCCGACCCGACGCCGGGACGGTCCGCCTGCTCGGCGGCGACCCGCGCGACGCGCGCAGCCGCGCCGGGCTCGGCCTCACGCCGCAGGAGACCGGCCTGCCGGCGACGCTCAAGGTGCGCGAGGTCGTCGACTTCGTCGCCGGCCACTACCCGGACCCCGTCCCGACGGCGGCGCTGCTCGACCAGTTCGGCCTCACCGAGCTCGCGGGTCGTCAGACGGGCGCGATGTCCGGCGGACAGAAGCGCCGCCTCGCCGTGGCGCTGTCCCTCGTGGGCCGGCCGCGCGTCGTCCTGCTCGACGAGCCGACGACCGGACTCGACGTGAGCGCCCGCCAGGCCCTGTGGGACGCGATCCGCGCGTACCACGCGGGCGGCGGCACCGTCCTCCTGACGAGCCACTACCTCGAGGAGGTGCAGGCGCTCGCGCAGCGGGTCGTCGTCATCGACCAGGGCGTGGTCAAGGCGGACGACTCGCTCGACGCGATCCTGCGCCGCGTGTCGCTGCGGCGGGTCGTCGTCGGGTCGGCGTCCGACCTGGCGGGTCGGCCCGGCGTCGTGCGTTCCGACCGCCTCGGCGACGGCCGCCAGGAGCTCTACACGCCCGACGCCGACGCGCTCGTGCGTGAGCTCGTCACCTCGGGCGTGGACTTCCACGACCTCGAGATCCGGGGCGCGAGCCTCGAGGAGGCGTTCGAGCAGATGGTCGCGCGCGACGCGACCCCGACGACGGAGGCACGGGCCCGATGACCACCACGACGATCCCCGGCGGCGCCGCCGCCCTCCCCGGGCCGCTGCGCCTCACCTGGCTGCACCTCAAGTACCAGTTCCTCGAGACGGTGCGCGTGCCCGTCGCGGTGCTGGGCAACCTGCTGTTCCCCGCGCTCGCGATGTTCTTCTTCGTCGTGCCGCAGAAGGAGGTCGCGCAGAACCCCGTCGCCGCGACCACGGCCGTCGCGTCGCTCGGCCTGTTCGCGATCTGCTCGGCGAGCCTGTTCACCTACGGGCTCGGCGTCGCGGAGGACCGGCAGCTCCCGTTCGACCCGTTCGTGCGCTCGCTCCCGGCAGGCCCTGCGCCGCGCATGGCGGCGCGCGTGCTCAACGGCGGGATCTTCTCGCTGTTCGGCCTCGTGCCGCTCATCCTCATCGGCTGGTTGTTCACCGACGCGAGCGTGACGTGGGGCCAGCTCCTCGCGGGCGTCGGGACGGTGCTGCTCGTGTCCGTGCCGTTCGTGCTGCTCGGCATGGCGATCGGCTACTCGCTGTCCGCGAAGGCCGCGCTGCCGGTCGTGCAGGTGATCCTCTTCCCGCTCGCGTTCGCCGGCGGCCTGTTCCTCCCGCCGTTCCTCTTCCCGGACTGGCTGGACGCGATCTCGATGGCCACGCCGACGCGCGCGGGCCGTGACCTGCTCGTCCAGGCCCTCACGGGCGAGCCGGCGTACGCGGGCGCGTGGTTCGTGCTCCTCGGCTGGACGGTCCTCTTCGCCGCCCTCGCCGTCGGCGCCTACCGCCGCGACGAGGGCCGCCGCTTCCGCTGAGCCGGCCCCAGCTCGCCCCCCGCAAGGCGCCGAACACGACATGAGGGTCGTTATCCCCGGGATAGCGACGCTCAGGTCGTGTTCGGCGGCGGGTGGGGTCGTGCTCGGCACCCGGTGAGGCCGGGGCCGCGTGAGGTAGGTCGTAGGTCAGTCCGCGCGGCGCAGGCGGAGCGAGTTCCCGACGACGAGGACCGAGCTGGCGGCCATCGCGGCGCCCGCGATCATCGGGTTGAGCAGGCCCGCCGCCGCGAGCGGGATCGCCGCGACGTTGTACGCGAACGCCCAGAACAGGTTCTGCTGGATGATCCGCAGCGTCCGGCGCGAGAGCCGGATCGCCGTCGCGGCGCTGCGCAGGTCGCCGCGGACGAGCGTGAGGTCGCTCGCCTCGATCGCGACGTCCGTCCCGGTCCCCATCGCGAGCCCGAGGTCCGCCGTCGCCAGCGCGGCGGCGTCGTTCACGCCGTCACCGACCATCGCGACGACGCGCCCTTCGCGCTGGAGCCGCGCGACGACGTCGACCTTCTGGTCGGGGAGCACGCGCGCGACGACGTCCGTCTCCGCGATCCCGACGGCCCGCGCCGCCTCCCGCGCCGCGCCCTCGCCGTCGCCCGTGAGCAGGTAGGGCCGCAGGCCCAGGTCCTTCAGCTCGGCGACGGCCTCGGCCGACGTCGGCTTCACCGGGTCGCGCAGCACGAGCACCGCGCGCGCCCGGCCGTCCCACGCGACGACGACGGCGCTCGCCCCCGTCGCCTCGGCGGTGGCGAACGCGTCGTCGAGCGCGGGGTCGCTCGCGACACCCTCGCGCGCGAGCCACGACGGCTGCCCGACGAGCACGCGCCGCGCGGTGAGCCCTCCGACGGCGCCGAGCGAGAGGCCGGAGTGCGCGGTGCGGACGACGGCCTCGACCCCGCCGCCCGGGGCGCTGCGGAAGTCGAACGCCTGGAGCGAGCCGATCACGACGCCGTCGGCCCCTACGCCCGGGCTCGCGCCGGCGTCCTGGGGCGTCGGCACTGCGCTCGTCGCGTCCTGCGTCTCGGGGACGGGCGGCACCGAGACGGTCCTCGGCGCCGCCAGGTCGCGGGCCGCTGCCGCGATCGCGCGCGCTATGGGGTGCTCGCTCAGGGTCTCGACCGCAGCGGCGTGCCGCAGGGCGTCGCGCGCGTCGTCGGCGTCCTGGCGCGACCTGTCAGCATCTCGTCGCGCCGGGGCGCGGCCGTCGGCTGACAGCGCGTCGAGCGGCACGGTGCCCGACGGCGTCACGACCGCCTCGAGCGCCATCGCCCCCTGGGTGACCGTGCCGGTCTTGTCGAGCACGACCGTGTCCACGCGCCGCGTCGACTCCAGGATCTCCGGTCCCTTGATGAGCACGCCGAGCTGCGCGCCGCGGCCCGTGCCGACGAGCAGGGCCGTCGGCGTCGCCAGGCCCAGGGCGCACGGGCACGCGATGATGAGCACCGCGACGGCGGCCGTGAACGCGAACTGCGTGCCCGCCCCGGCGAGCAGCCAGCCGACGAACGTCGCGACCGCGAGCACCAGCACGACCGGCACGAACACCGCCGAGATCCGGTCCGCGAGCCGCTGCACCGGCGCCTTGCCCGTCTGCGCCTGCGTGACGAGCCGCCCGATCTGCGCGAGCGTCGTCTCCTCGCCCACGCGCGTCGCGCGGACCAGCAGCGCGCCCGCCGCGTTGACCGTCGCGCCCGTCACGTCGTCGCCCGGCCCGACGTCCACCGGCACCGGCTCGCCCGTGAGCAGCGACGTGTCGACCGCGCTCGACCCCTCCAGCACCACGCCGTCCGTCGCGACCTTCTCGCCCGGCCGCACGACGAACACGTCGCCCACCGCGAGGTCCGCGACCGGGACGCGCTCGGTGACCCGTGCGCCGTCGGCACCCGTGCGGGGAGAGCCGTCCGGCCCGAGCGCCACGCGCTCCGCGTCCTTCGCGCCCAGCTCGAGCAGCGACCGCAGCGCGTCGCCCGCGCGCCGCTTCGACCGGTGCTCCGCGTACCGGCCGGCGAGGAGGAACGTCGTGACGACGGCCGCGACCTCGAAGTACAGCTCGGGTGGCCCCATCGTGTCGCGGGACGGGACGAGCGTCGGCTGCATCCGCATCCCCAGCTCTCCCGCGCCGCCGAGCAAGAGAGCCCACAGTGACCACAGCGTCGCCGCGACCACCCCGAGCGAGACGAGCGTGTCCATCGTCGACGCCCCGTGCCGCGCCGCGCGGAACGCCGCCGTGTGGAACGGCCACGCGCCCCACGTGACGACCGGCAGCGCGAGCGCCGCGACGACCCACTGCCATCCCGTGAGCTGGAGCGCGGGGATCATCGAGACCGCGACCACCGGCACCGTCAGCACCGCCGCGACGCGCAGGCGCTGCAGCAGCACGGCGCCTCGGTCGCGCGGACCCGGGTCGGGTCCGGCGGCGGGGTGGCCGGAGGTGCTCGGGCTACCGTCCGGAGCCCTCGTTCCTCGGGCTCCTCCCGCCAGGCCCGCCACGCCCTTCGCATCCTCCGGCCACCCCGCCGCCTCGGCGGCCGTCTCACCCTCGCGCGTGGCCTGCGGGGTCGACGGCTGCTCGGTCGGTTCTGCGGCCGTCTCCCCTCGGTCGGCCGAGGGAGAACCGTGGTCCACCGAGGTAGAACCCTGGTCACGCGAGGTAGAGCCCTGGTCGGTGGGGGCGTGGTCGCGGCGGGTGGTGACGCGGGCGGTGTAGCCGGCCTTCTCGACCGCGGCGACGAGGTCGGCGTCGGTGACGTCGGACGCGAGGACGACGTGCGCGCTCTCGAGCGGGAGGTTGACGGTGGCGGTGACGCCGTCGACGCGGTTGAGCCGCTTCTCGACGCGCGCGACGCAGGACGCGCAGGTCATGCCCTCGATCGCGAGGTCGACCTCGGCGAACGGTCGGCCGGCGACGTCACCCGGCGGGGCGGCGGCCGTCGGGGTGGGCGTGGGCTGGGCGGTCATGCGGGTGACTCCTCGACGGGTGCTCGGGTGGAGGTCACGACGGCGGTCCGGGATGGCGGACGTCGCGGCGTGCGCGCCCGTGCTGGTGCGGACGGGCGGCGCGGGGCGCGCGTCGCGGTGGCGACGGTCGGCCCGTGGGGTGGTGCCCGACGGCGGAGGCCACCTTGCGCGGGCGAGGCGAGCTCCGGCGTCGGGCACCGGGGGTGGGATCGGTCAGGCGCGCGGCGGGACCTGGAGGTCGTAGGTCTTCGTCGCCGGAGTGGCCGCGTCGCCCGTGGACGTGCTCGGCGCGGTGCCGCAGCCGCACGCGCACGAATGCGCCTCCTGCTTCTCGGCGGCCTGCTCGGCGTACTGAGCGGCCAGCGCGTCCTCCTGGACCTCGAGCGAGGCGACCTCGTAGCCGGCCTCGTCCACGGCCTCGCGCAGCGCGGCCTCGTCGAGCGGGTCGTCGGAGAAGACCGTGACCTCGGACGCGCCGCCGACGCGCAGCTCGACGCTCACGTTCTCGACGCAGGCGACGGCCTCGAGGTCCTTGGTGACGTGCGCGACGCAGTTGCCGCAGGTCATGCCGGTGACGCCCAGGGTGGTGACGGTGCTCATGGTGCTCCTCGGTGGTGGGGTGGGTCAGCTGCGGACGAGGCGGGCGATGGCGTCGGCGGCCTCCTTGACCTTGGCCGCGCCCTCCTGCTCGGACTGGCGGGCCGCGTCGACGACGCAGTGGCCGAGGTGGTCCTCGACGAGGCCGATGCTCACGGCCTGGAGCGCCTTCGTGACGGCGGAGACCTGCGTGAGGATGTCGATGCAGTAGACGTCCTCGTCGATCATGCGGGCGATCCCGCGCACCTGGCCCTCGATGCGGCGCATGCGCTTGAGGTACGCCTCCTTGTCGGACGCGTAGCCGTGCGGACCGGTGTGGCCCGTGTGCTCGTGCTCGACGGCCGGGGCCTCGGTGGTGTCGGTCATGCTCTCCTCCTCGTCCAGGCGCGGTGCCGCGACCGCGGGTCGATCCTCGTCCTATACCCCACCAGGGTAGCCGATAGATACCCCCCATGGGTAAGTCGCTCGTCCTCGCCCGACGACGGCCGTCGTGACACGTGTCATGGCCGCGCGGTGACGGGTCCACCTCCCGCGGTGAGCGGGCGCACTGTCGACGGCCCCGCACCGCCGGGAGGCTGGAGGCACCCACTACGAGAGGCGCACCATGACCGACATCGTCACCGGGCTCCAGGAGCTCACCCAGGGCCTTCCGCCCCTGCTGCGCTGGGTCGGAGTCCTCCTCGCGGGCGCGATCCCGTACGTCGAGGCCGAGGGGGCGGCGGTCCTGGGGGTCGTGGCCGGGGTCAACCCCGTCGTCGCGATCCTCGCCGCCGTGGTGGGCAACGCGATCGCCCTGGCGGTCGTCGTCTGGCTCATCGGCGCCGCGCGTTCGGGCGTCACGCGCGGGCGGGCGGTCGAGAAGTCGCCCAAGCGACAGCGGATGCGCCAGGTGTTCGACCGCTACGGCGTGCCGGGCGTGAGCCTCCTGGGGCCCCTCCTCCTGCCGAGCCACGTCACCGCAGCAGCGATGGTCGGGTTCGGCGCGCCACGCACCCGCGTCTTCGCGTGGGGGGTCGCCGCGGTGACGGCCTGGGCCGTCGTGCTCGGCGTCGTCGTGCACCTCGGCGTGAGCGCGGCCGTCGCCTGACGGGCTGCGCGGCCCTGCCCGACGGCGGCCCGCGGCCCGGTCGGAGCAGCCCCGGTCACGGTGCTGTCACGGCCCCATCACGATTCGGAACTCGGCGCGCGAGGCCGCTGGCACGCCCCTAGCCTCCCAAGCATGGGCAGGGGAACCGGGGCAGGACGGGCGGTCCGCGCGACGGTCGTCGCGCTCGCGCTGGCGGGCGGGGCGGTGGTCGCGGCGCCGCCCGCCGTCGCGTGCGCGTGCGGCGGGCTCGTCGACGGACCCGCGTACGACACGTCGGTCTCGCGGGAGACGGCCGTGCTCCAGTGGGACGGCACGACGGAGACGATGCTGCTGGAGCTCGATGCGCTGTCGAACGCGCCGGAGGTCGGGCTGCTGCTGCCGACCCCCGCTCCGGCCGACGTCGCGCTCGCCGACCCGCAGGTCTTCCGCGAGCTCGACGACCTCACGCAGCCCCGCGCCGTCGTCTCCGACCACCGGTGGTGGCCCGAGCTGGGGTTCGGCGCCGCGGGCGCCGACGGGGCGGGCGCCGGGGGCGTCGCGGTGCTCGACGAGGTCCGGCTCGGCCCGCTCGACGTCACGACCCTCGGCGCGACCGACGCCGGTGCGCTCGGGGCGTGGCTCACGGAGCGGGGGTTCCAGCTCCCCGAGTCGATCCAGACCGCCCTGGCGCCGTACGTGAGCGAGGGCTGGTCGTTCGTCGCCGCCCGGCTCGCGCCGGAGGAGGCGGCCGCGTTCGACGGGACGCTGCAGCCCCTGCGCGTCTCGTTCGCGAGCGGCTCGCTCGTCTACCCCATGCGCATGTCCGCCGTCGCCGACGACACCCAGAGCACGCGCACGTACGTGCTGGCCGACCACCGGGTCGACCGCACGGACGCGACCGCCGCCGCGCAGGAGCCCACGGTCCGGTTCGCGGGGCGCGTCGACCCGGCGTCGGTGAGCTCGGACGAGCTCGCCGCGCTCCTCGCCGACGGCAGCTTCGTCACGTCGCACGAGCAGGTCTTCACCGACCCGGGGACGGAGATCGTCTCCGACTTCGTCTTCGAGCAGGCCGCGGCCGACGTCGCGTACGCGCCGACCTTCGCGGTCGTGGCCGACAAGCGGATCGGCCCGTTCTTCGCCGGTCCCGTCCTCGCGTTCACGGCGGTGCTGGCGCTGGCCGCCCTCGTGGTCTGGTCGGGCCGACGGCGACGCGCACCCGCGCCGGCCCTCGCGCCGCGGCCCGCGCGGGCGTGACCGTTCGGCACGAGCGGGCGAAACGCGCGCTTCGCCGCGACACGCGGGATTTCTGGGTGTTCCATGGAGGCGAAGCGGGAGGCGACACAGGCCCCAGGCCGCCGGTGAGCCGGCCCGTCACCTAGCACGGGGAGTGACCATGACGACGCAGGACCCGATCCTCACCGCCTTCTCCAGCACCGCGAAGCAGGTCTGGTACTGGCCAGTGCTCCGCGGGGTGCTCGCCATCCTCTTCGGCATCATCGCGCTCGCGTGGCCGGACAAGACCGCGGCCGTGATCATCTGGGTGATCGGCATCTTCGCGGTGGTCGACGGCATCGTCGAGATCATCGAGGGCATCCGGCGCCGCGGCACGGGCAGCGGCACCGCGTTCCTCGTGACCATGGGCGTCCTCAGCCTCGCCGTCGGCATCGTGCTGCTCGTGTGGCCGGGCAAGACCGCGATCGTGCTCACGTGGATCGTCGGGTTCTGGGCCGTCGTCTACGGACTGTTCCAGACAGTCGCGAGCCTCGACCTGCGCAAGGTCCCCGGCAGCGGATGGGGCTGGGGTGTCTTCGCCGGGATCCTCGGCCTCGTCTTCGGTCTGCTCGTGCTGTTCAACGTCAACGCCGGCCTGGTGTCGATCGTCTGGATCCTCGCGATCTTCGCGATCCTCTGGGGCGTCATGCTCATCGCGTTCGGCGTCCAGATCCGCTCGCTCGGCAGGCAGGCGGGCAAAGCCGCGACGTACTGACGCGCGGCGCCACCCGCGCTGGTCGAGCGCGGCCGACCACGCGATTCCCCGCAGTCGAGCACGACATGGGTGTCGTTATCCGCCGGATAACGACACCCATGTCGTGCTCGGCGCCCTCCGGGTCAGGCGGGCGGGCGCCCGGCACGGTCAGGCCGGGGTCGCCTCCGCGGCAGCGCGGGCGGCCGCGGGGAAGGCGTCGAGGATGCGGGCCACCGCGGCGTCGTCGTGGGCCGCGGAGACGAACCACGCCTCGAACACCGACGGCGGGAGGCTCACGCCCGCGTCGAGCATCGCGTGGAAGAACGCCCGGTACCGGAACGTCTCCTGCGCCTGGGCCTGCGCGTAGTCGCGCACGCCGGCGCTCGCGGCGAGGTCGCCGAAGAACACCGAGAAGAGCGACCCCGCGCGCTGCACGCGGTGCGGGACGCCCGCGGCGTCGAGCGCCGAGCCCGCGGCCGACGACAGCACGCCCGCGACCTCGTCCACGCGCGCGTAGACCGCGTCGTCGGCGAGGCGCAGCGTGGCGAGGCCGGCCGCGACCGCGACCGGGTTCCCGGACAGCGTGCCCGCCTGGTAGACGGGCCCGAGCGGCGCGAGCTGGTCCATGACGGTCGCCGGACCGCCGACCGCTGCGACGGGCATCCCGCCGCCCACGACCTTGCCGAACGTGAACAGGTCGGGCGTGTAGCCGTCCGCGCCCTGGCCGCGCAGGACGGCGTTCTCGAGCCCCCACCACCCGCTCGGCCCGACGCGGAAGCCCGTGAGCACCTCGTCGAGGATCAGCAGCGCGCCGTGCGCGGCCGTGATGCGGCGCAGGCCCTCGTTGAAGCCCTCCGCGGGCGGGACGACACCCATGTTGGCGGGCGACGCCTCGGTGATGACGGCCGCGATCTCGGAGCCGCGCTCGGCGAACGCCGCCTCGACGGCCGCGAGGTCGTTGTACGGGAGGACGAGCGTCTCGGCCGCCGTCGCCTCGGTGACCCCGGCCGAGCCGGGCAGCGCGAGCGTCGCGACGCCCGACCCCGCCTCCGCGAGCAGTGCGTCCACGTGCCCGTGGTAGCAGCCGGCGAACTTCACGACGACGTCGCGCCCGGTCACGCCGCGTGCGAGGCGGATCGCGGTCATCGTGGCCTCGGTGCCCGTGGACACGAGGCGCACGCGCTCCGCGGCGGGGACCCGGCGGCGGATCTCCTCCGCGAGCTCGACCTCGCCGAGCGTCGGCGCGCCGAACGACAGCCCGCGGGCGGCGGCCTCCTGGACCGCCCGTACGACGTCCGGGTGCGCGTGGCCGAGCAGCGCCGGGCCCCACGAGCACACGAGGTCCACGTACTCGCTTCCCGCGACGTCGGTGACGTACGGGCCGCGGGCCGAGGCCAGGAACCGCGGGTCGCCGCCCACGGACCCGTACGCGCGGACCGGCGAGCTCACGCCGCCCGGCAGCACGCCCTGCGCGCGCACGAACGCGGCGTGGTTGTCCGCCCCGCCCGCGCCCGGCGCGCCGAACAGCGCCGCGTTCTCCGCCTGCACGGCCTCCGCCGTCCCGAAGCCTCCGGTGTCCGTCATGCCCGCGTCCTTCCGTCGTTCTCGTCCAGCCAGCCCGCGAGCTCCGTCGCCCAGTAGGTGAGGATCACGTCCGCGCCGGCACGCTTGATGCCGAGCACCGACTCCGTGACGGCGGCGCGCCGGTCGATCCAGCCGTTCGCCGCGGCGGCCTCGATCATCGCGTACTCGCCCGACACCTGGTACGCCGCGACCGGCACCGGCGACATCTCCGCGACCGCGGCGAGCACGTCCAGGTACGACCCCGCGGGCTTCACCATGACCATGTCTGCACCCTCGGCGAGGTCGAGGTCGGCCTCGCGCAGTCCCTCGCGCGCGTTGCCCGCGTCCATCTGGTACGTGCGGCGGTCGCCCTGGAGCGCCGAGTCCACGGCCTCGCGGAACGGCCCGTAGAACGCGCTCGCGTACTTCGCGGAGTAGGCGAGGATGCCCACGTCGTCGAACCCCGCGGCGTCCAGCGCCTCCCGGATCACGCCGACCTGGCCGTCCATCATCCCCGACGGCGCCACGACGTCCGCGCCCGCGCGCGCCTGTGCCACGGCCATGGATGCGTAGCGGTCGAGCGTCGCGTCGTTGTCGACGACGACGCTCCCGTCTCGGCCCTCGGCCAGCACGCCGCAGTGCCCGTGGTCGGTGAACTCGTCGAGGCACGTGTCCGCCATGACGACCGGCCCCCCGCCCGCGTGCTCGCGCGCCGCCTCGACCGCGATCCGGATGCCGCGCTGGAGGATCCCGTCCGCGGCGTCCGCCTGCGTGCCGGTCGCGTCGCGCTCGGCGGGGATGCCGAACAGCATGACGCCGCCGACCCCCGCGCGCGCGGCGTCGCGCACGGCGTCCGCGAGCGTCGCCTCCGTGTGCTGCACGACGCCCGGCATCGACGAGATGAGGCGCGGCACGTCGAGGCCTTCCTTGACGAACAGGGGGAGCACGAGGTCCGACGCGTGCACGCGCGTCTCGGTGACGAGCCGCCGCACGCGGGGGCTCGTGCGCAGGCGGCGCGGCCGGTGGCGGCCGACGGGAAGCTGGTGGGTCACGAGGGGTCTCCTTCGTCGGTCGGGTCGGCGGCGTCGGTCGGGTCGGCAGCCTGGGGTGCGGCCGGGTCGCCCGACAGGACGGTGGTGAGCGCGGCCGCGAGCGCGGGGTCGGTCGGACGCTCGGCCACGGCGTCGAGCCGCAGCCCGACGGCGCGCGCCGCCCGAGCGGTCGGGTCGCCGATCGCCACGCCCGCGACGTCGGCGCGCGGGCCGAGCTGTCGTGCGACCTCGCGCGCGACGCTCCCCGAGGTCAGCACGACGGCGTCCACCTCGCCCGCGCGCCAGGCCGTGACGACCTCCGGCACGAGGGCGTGCGTGACGGTGCGGTAGACGGTGACGACGTGCGGGACGTACCCGAGGCCGTGCAGGCCGTCGTGCATCGTCGGCGCCGCGAGGTCCCCCTGCGGGAGCAGAACCACGCCTCTACCTCGCGAGATAGAGCCCTGGTCGGCCGGAGGGAGAGCCGCGAAGGCGGTGACGAGGCCGCGGGCCGAGTTCTCGGTCGGCTCGAGGTCGACCTGGATGCCGACGGCCTCGAGGGCGCGGCGGGTCGCGGGGCCGACGGCGGCCCAGCGGGACCGGCGCGCGGCGTCGCGCAGGTCGACGCCCTGGCGGGCGGCGCTCGCGACGAGCTCGTCGATCGCGTTGACGCTCGTCACGACGACCCAGGCGAAGTCGCCGTGCGCGAGGCGGGCGACGGCGCCGTCCACGGGGGCGGCGTCCTCGACCCGGGCGCGTTCGATCGCGGGGCTGACGAGGACGCGCGCGCCGGCGTCGCGGAGCGTCGCCGCGAGCCCGGCGGCGCGCTCGGGCGCGCGCGGGACGAGGACCGTGCGGCCGGCGAGCGGTGTGCGCGCGGCGTGCGTGCTCGACGCCGGGTCGGCGGCCTGGGCGTCACCGCGCGGGCTCGTCCGCGCGGGCGGGGGCGGCACGACGGGCGCGGGGCCGCGCGACGGGTCGCGCAGGGGGCCGGGCGTCATTCCGCCTCGCCGCGGTAGCCGCCGTCGCGGAGCTGCTCGCGTGCGGTCTCGACGGCGCGGTCCGGCGACGGGGCGGCATCGGCGGCCGGGGCGGTTCCCGTCGCCGACCCGGCCGACCCGGCACCGGCCCCGGTCTCGCGGAGCGGGGCGAGGCGCGCGGCGCCGTCGGCGAGGAGCGCGTCGGCGACGCGCACGCCGAGCCCGCGGGCGGCGTCGTCCCGTGCATCCTGGGACGACGCGCCGACCGGGACGGTGGCGCGGCCCGAGTGCGTGAGCTGCTCGACGCCGTCGACCCGGGCGACGACGGCCGTCAGGACGATCTCGCCGTCCTCGACCAGGGCGTGCGCGCCGACCGGCGCGGCGCAGCCGGCCTCGAGGCGCGCGAGGAGCGACCGCTCGGCGAGCACGGCGAGACGCGTCGGCTCGTGGTCGAGGTCGTGCAGGGCGCGCGCGAGCACGGGGTCGTCGAGCGACGACGTACGGACCTCCACCGCGAGCGCGCCCTGCCCGGCGGCGGGCGCCATGATCGCGGTGTCGACGACCTCGGACACCGCGTCGAGCCGGCCGAGCCGCGCGAGTCCCGCGTACGCGAGCACGACGGCGTCGAGGTCGGCGTCCGGGCCGAGCGCGCGCGCCAGACGGGTGTCGACGTTGCCGCGGATGTCCACGACGTCGAGGTCGGGCCGCACGGAGCGGAGCTGCGCGGCTCGGCGCGGCGACCCGGTGCCGACGCGGGCCCCGCGCGGGAGCGTCGCGATGGTGAGGCCGCCGCGCGCGCACAGCACGTCGCGGGGGTTCTCGCGCTCCGGCGTCACCACGGTCAGACCGGGGGCGGGCTCCGTCGGCAGGTCCTTGAGCGAGTGGACCGCGACGTCGCAACGGCCGTCGAGCAGCGCCTCGCGCAGCGCGGTGACGAACACGCCGGTGCCGCCCATCTGGGCGAGCGACCCGGTGAGGACGTCGCCGTCGGTGCGGATGCGCACGATCTCGACGTCCCGGCCGGTCAGCTCCTCGAGGCGTCGGGCGACGTGGCCGGTCTGGGTGGTCGCGAGGGCGCTGCCGCGCGTGCCCACGCGGAGGGGAGGGGTACCTGCAGGGCTCACGGTCCCAGTCTCTCCCCACTTCGGCGGTGCACGGAAATGCGCACGTCACGGCGGGGAAAATGCCCCCGGGAGTGACGTGGTCCTGACGCCCGGTCAGCAACGTTCGGACAATGTGTCAGGACAATTCCTGAGGAATTGCCGAACCCCTTTCTCGGGATTCCGGTAAGGACCTTATTCCTTGACGGCGAGGCCGCGTGCACATTCCTGGGCGTGCCCGACGATCGCCGCGAGGCCCGTGCCGGCGATCCAGCCCCCCGTCACCGCGAGCCCGGGAACGGCGTCGACGCGCGCGACGAACGCCGCGACCTCGCGCCGGAACGCGGGGGTCGGCGGGGGCAGTGCGCCGTTCCAGCGCGTCACGACGTGCCCGAGGACGCGCCCGTGCAGGTCCACGCCGAACAGGCGGGACGCGTCGGCGACGACGCGGTCGAGGTCGGGCTCCGTCGTCGCGCCGATGCGCCCGTAGCTGAGCCGCACCACGTGGTGGCCCGGGCCGACGGCGCCGCGCACGCGGTCGCGCAGCCACGGCCACTTGGCGGTCGAGTGGGTCAGCGCCTTGGCCTCGACGTCCGACGGCGGTGCCGCGCGGCCCGCGTCCCGGTGCGGCGGGGCGACGAGCAGGCCGGTCCCGCGCGGCGCGTCGTCGAGCTCGGGCGCACGGAGCAGGAGCGTGACGAGGCGGACGTCCGCGCCGGGCTCGGGGTCGGGCAGCAGGTCCGCCGCGGTGCCGACGAGCGGGCCGAGCACGTCGACGAGCGCCGGGGTCGTCACGACGAGCCGGGGCGCGGCGAGCGCGAGCGGCCCGTCGGGCGTCTGCGCGCGGACGACCCAGGAGCCGGAAGGTGCCTCGCCGCCCGAAGGTCCGCGACCCGGGTCCCTGCGGGCGATCTCCGTGACCTCGTGGCGCAGCCGCACGTCGGCGTCCGCCGCGAGCTCCTCCACGAGCCGGTGCATGCCGCCGTCGATGCCGCGCACGGCCGAGCCCGCGGGCGCGAGCGCGCGCAGGGACGCGACGGCACGCGCCAGCGACCCCTCGCGCTCGAACGCCTCGCGCAGCCCCGGCGCGACCGCGGCGACGTCCAGCCGGTCGAGCGGGGCCGAGTGCACCCCGGCCGCGACGGGCGCGACGAGGCGCTCCGTGACGCGTGCGCCCATGCGCGAGCGTGCGAACGTCTCGAGCGTGCGCAGATCCGTGAAGCGGCGGGGCAGGACGCGGTCGAGGCTCGCGCGCAGCGCCCCTCCGACGCCGACCGCGCGGCGCACGTCGGCGGACCACGGGTGGGCCGGGATGCCGAGCACGCCCGCGCGGGGCAGCGGGTAGGCGCGGCCGGCGGCGTAGCCCCAGGCGCCCGCTCCCGACGGCTCGACGACGTCGAGGCCGAGTGCGGCGACGAGGTCTCCGACGGCGGCGCCCCTGGCCGCGAAGGACTCGGCTCCCAGGTCGACGCGGACACCGTCGAGGCCGGGCAGGTCGCCGCCGCGGACGGGACCGCCGGGGACGTCGGCGGCCTCGAGCACGGCGACGCGCAGCCCGTGCTCGCGCAGGGTCCGGGCCGCGGTGAGCCCCGCGACCCCCGCGCCGACGACGACCGCGTCCACCTCCTCGGGGACGGTCCCGGGGGAGGTGCGGGACGTCGTCGGCACGGTGCTCACCGTCGGGTCGCCTCCTCGTGCGCGTCGTGGTGTCCCGTCCAGTCTGCGCCGAGCGCGTGGACCAGGCCGACCACGCGCGTGAGGACGTCCGGGTCGGTGTCCGGAGGAACGCCGTGGCCGAGGTTCACCACGTGCCCGGGCGCGGTGCGCCCGCGCCGCACGACGTCGCGCACGTGCGCCTCGAGCACGTCCCACGGCGCGCCGAGCAGCGCGGGGTCGATGTTGCCCTGCACAGGCACGGGGGCGTGCCCGTCGGAGAGGAGCCGGGCGGCGTCGTCGAGCGGCGTGCGGTAGTCGACGCCCACGGCGACGTCGCGCACCCCGGCCGCGGTGACGGCGTCGCGCATCGCGGGCAGCAGGTGGACCGTGCCGGTGCCGAAGTGCACGACCGGCACGTCCAGGTCGGCGACGTGCGTCAGCGCGCGCGTGCTCGCCGGGGCGGCGCCCGTCGCGTAGTCCGCGAGGGAGAGCGAGCCCGCCCAGGAGTCGAAGAGCTGGGCGGCGCTCGCGCCCGCCTGGACCTGGGTGCGCAGGAACGTGCCGGTGAGGTCGGCGGCCCAGTCGACGAGGCGCTGCCACGTCTCCGGGTCGCCGCGCAGCAGCGCGCGGGCCGCGAGGTGGTCGCGCGACGGCCGCCCCTCGACGAGGTAGGCCGCGAGCGTGAACGGTGCGCCCGCGAACCCGATGAGCGGCGTCGTGCCGAGCGCGTCGACGGTCAGCGCGACGGCCTCCCGGATCGGGGCGAGCGACTCCTCGGTGAGCTCGGTCTCCACCAGGCGCGCGACGTCGTCGGGCGTCCGGTACGCCTGGCCCATGACCGGGCCGACGCCCGGCGCGATGTCGACCTCGACGCCCGCGAGCCGCAGCGGCACGACGATGTCGGAGAAGAAGATCCCCGCGTCCACGCCGTGGCGGCGCACCGGCTGGAGCGTGATCTCCGACGCGAGGTCGGGGCGCAGGCACGAGTCGAGCATGCTCACGCCCTCGCGTGCCGCGCGGTACTCGGGCAGCGAGCGGCCGGCCTGGCGCATGAACCACACGGGTGTGATTTCCGGGCGGTTTCCCGTCGTGCCCGCGCGCAGTGCCTGCACGAGCGGCGAACGGTCCGTGCGGCCGTCGGTCAGGGGATGGCCCGGGGAAAGGGCGACAGGAATCACAGCTACCGATTCTGCCTCCCTCCCGGTGGAATGATTAAATCGGAGGCACTGTGGCTCTTCTCTCCCTCACGGCCAGCCACCACGAGCTCGACCTCGACGCCCTGGAGCGACTCTCCACCGGGGCCCACTCGATCGGCGGCTCCGCGGTCGCGGCGTGCGACGTGATCACCGGTGCCGTCGTCCTCGCGACGTGCAACCGGTTCGAGCTGTACCTCGACGTGGACGCGCCCCTGGACGGGACGGGCGTGCAGCACGCGACCGAGCACGTCGCGCGCATGGTCGCCGACGCGTCGGGCGTCGCCCCGGCCGAGGCGCTCGCCTCGTTCCGCGCGCGCGCCGGGACCGAGGTCGCCGAGCACCTGTTCGCCGTCGCGTCGGGCCTGGACTCCATGGTCGTGGGCGAGCGCGAGATCGCCGGCCAGGTGAAGCGCGCCCTGGAGACCGCGCACGCCGACGGCGTGACCTCCTCGACGCTCGAGCTCCTGTTCCAGACGGCGTCGCGCACGTCCAAGAGGGTCAGCACGCAGACGACGCTCGGCGGCGCGGGCCGCTCCGTCGTCGCGCTGGGCCTCGACCTCGCGGCGGCCGAGCTGCCGCCGTGGCACCAGGTGCGGGCCGTCCTCATCGGGACGGGGTCGTACGCGGGCGCGAGCCTCGCGGCGCTGCGCGCGCTCGGGTGCGACGACGTGCGCGTCTACTCGCAGTCCGGCCGGGCCGAGGAGTTCGCCGCCGCGCGCGGCGTCGAGGCCGTGGCCGACCTCGTCACCGCGCTCGAGGACGCCGACCTCGTCGTGTCGTGCTCGGGCGCGCGCGGACGGGCGCTCGCGGCGGACGCCGCGCGTCCGGGAGGGGGTGCCGACCGCCGCGAGCAGGCCATCGAGCACGTGCTCGACGCCGCCGCCGTGGTCCGGGCGCGCGAGCGCGCCGCGGTCCGCGCCGGGGACGAGCCCGCGGCCCGTCCGACCGTCGTGCTCGACCTCGCGCTGCACCGCGACGTCGACCCGCGCGTCGCGGACGTCGAGGGCGTGCTGCTCTACGACCTCGCGACGCTCGCCGCGCACTCGCCGTCGATCGCGTCGGAGCTCGTCGTGCAGGCGCGCGCGATCGTGGACGAGGCGACGCGCGCGTTCGAGGAGACGCGGCTCGGCCGCGCGGCGGACACCGCGGTCGTCGCGCTGCTCGCCGACGCGGAGCGGCGCATCGCGCTCGAGGTGGCCGACGTCGTCGCGCTGCGCGAGGCGGACGGCGACCCGGTCGAGCCGGACGAGGCCGACGAGATCGCCCGCGACGTGCGTCGTCGTGTCCACGCGGACCTGCACCGCGCGATCGTCGAGGCCCGCGCCGAGGCCGTCGCGGCGGCGCAGGCGGAGGAGCGTGCCGTCGTCGCGGACGCGCAGGCGCTCGCCGACGAGGCGGCGGCAACGGCGCGGCCGGCGAGCCCGGAGGCGCTCTCCACCCCCAGCGCACGCTGAGGAACCACCTCGGTCCGGCGCTCGGACCTTGGCACGCACCACCGACCCGTTCGTTCGGGCATGCAATTGACAGCGCAGTCATAGCCGGGAGAGAGTGGCCGCCGGACGCCCGTCGTCGACCAGGAGCACCGTCGCCCCCGCCACGAGCGGTCACGGGCGGCACCTGACCGACGGCCCCGGGGCGCCCCGGGCGACGACGCCCGGTCGCACGTCGAAGAGGACATGGCATGAGACGACCACGACTCGCCCTGCTCGCCGCCGGGCTCGCGCTCGCCGTCGCGCCGGGCACGCTGCTGCCCGCCGCCGCGGGCGCCGCCCCCGGCGCCGAGGGCACCGTCACCGCGGCAGCAGGCGACGACCTCACGCTCGAGGTCAACCCGTTCGTCGGCACCGAGAGCGAGGGCAACGCCTACCCGGGCGCGACCGTGCCGTTCGGCATGGTCCAGCTCAGCCCCGACAACACGAACTCCTACGCCTCGACGTCGTACAGCACGAACGCCGGGCGCGTGTGGGGCTTCAGCCACCGGCACGTGAACAGCGCGGGCTGCCCCGCGGCGGGCGAGCTGCTCGTCACGCCGGACACGAGCGCGACGCCGCGCACGTCACGCTCCTTCATCGCCATCAAGGACCAGAAGAGCACCGAGCACGCGTCGGCCGGCTTCTACGAGGTGACGCTCGCGAACGACGTGCACGCCGAGCTCACCGCGACCACGCGCGTCGGCGCGCACCGCTACACGTTCCCCGCCTCGACGACGTCGCACCTGTCGTTCAACGTGGGCCAGACCCTGCGCGACGCGGGCGCGAGCTCGGTGACGTGGGTCGACGACCGCACGCTCGAGGGCTGGGTCGACAACGGCGGCTTCTGCGGCGGCACGCCAGACAAGCAGCGGTACTTCTTCAGCGCGACGTTCGACCGCCCGGTCGCGTCGAGCGGCACGTGGGGGACCGATGCGCGCTACGTCGCGGGCTCCACGACGAGCGAGGTCGCGGGCGGCAACAACGGCGCCGTCGCCGTGTTCGACACCACGACCGACCGCGACGTCGAGGTCAGCGTGGGCGTGTCGTTCGTGAGCGTCGACGGCGCGCGCGCCAACCGCGAGGCGGAGGCCACGGAGGAGGGCGGCCAGGTCGCGTTCGACACCGTGCGCGAGGAGGCCCGCGACGCGTGGAACGCCGAGCTCGGGCGCGCCGCGATCGACGCGTCGCCCGACCAGCGCCGCGTGTTCTACACCCAGCTCTACAAGACCCTGCTGTCCCCGACGATCGGCAGCGACGTCGACGGGCGGTACCGCGGGATGGACCTCGAGGTCCACCAGGCCGACGGCTGGGACTACTACCAGAACTTCTCGCTCTGGGACACGTACCGCACGCAGGCGACGCTGCACGCGCTCCTGCTGCCCGAGCGCGCCCAGGACATCGTGCGCTCGATGTACCAGCACCGGGTCGAGGGCGGCTGGCTCCCGCGCTGGTCGCTCGGCGCGCTGGAGACCAACATCATGGCGGGCGACCCCGTCACGCCGTGGCTCGCGGAGAACTTCGCGCTCGGGACCGTCCCCGACGACATCGCCGACGAGCTGTGGGACTACCTCGTGGAGAACGCGACGACGACGCCCCCGGCGGACGTCGCGTCGGTCGGCCGGCGCAGCACCGAGTTCTACGCCGAGCACGGCCACGTGCCGTTCTACCCGGAGAACGAGGGCGGCCTCGGCGGCCAGTTCGAGGAGTACCGCCACGGCGGCTCGGCCACGCTCGAGCTCGCGCTCGCCGACGCGAGCCTCGGTGCCGCGGCCGAGCGCACGGGCCGCGAGGGCGGCCAGGCGTTCCTCGACAAGGGTCGCAACTGGCGCAACCTGTGGAACCCGGACGTCGAGCTCTCGGGCGGCTTCCAGGGCATGGTCAACGCGAAGCGCCCGACGGGCGAGTTCGTCACGCTGCCCGAGCTGACCGACGTCACGCGCTCCGGCTTCCACGAGGGCGTGCCGTGGCAGTACCAGTGGATGGTGCCGCAGGACGTCACCGGCCTCCAGGAGGTCATGGGCGGCGAGGACGGCTTCGTCGAGCGTCTCGACTACTACTTCGACCAGCCGGCGCTCGCCGCGAACCCCGGCGTTTCGCCGAGCACGTGGGCCAAGGGCGGCAGCTCGTACTACACGACGATCCGCTACAACCCCGGCAACGAGCCGACCATCACGAACGCGTGGCTCTACGGGTACGTGGGCCAGCCGTGGAAGACGAACGACGTGCTCGCCGCGAACCTCAACCGGTTCCCGGACACCCCGGGCGGCGGCGTGGGCAACGACGACCTCGGCACGCTCGCGGCCTGGTACGTCATGGCGTCGCTCGGCTTCGAGCCGGTCATGCCGGGCTCCGGCATCCTCGCGCTCAACTCCCCCAAGGTGCAGGCCGCGACGCTCACGACCGACGCCGGCGCGACCCTGCGCATCGACGCCGCGGGAGCGAACGAGAAGCTCCCGAGCTACGTCGCCGGTCTCGAGGTCGACGGCGTCGCGCACACCGCCGCGTGGCTCGACGTCGCGGCGCTGCAGGACGGCGGCACGCTCGACTTCGACCTGTCCGACACGAGCACGGGCCTCACGTGGGGCACCGGGGCGGCCGACCGCATCCCGTCGGTCTCCGCCGTCGCCCCGCCCGCGCCGGTCGAGGTCGAGGCGAGCGCGCGTTGCCTCGGCGGCCGGGCGTTCGTCGCGGTCCGCGCGACCAGCACGGCCGACGAGCCCGTGGACGTGACGCTCACGACGCCGTTCGGCGAGCGGACGGTCCGGCACGTGCAGCCGGGCAAGAACGCCTACCAGTCGTTCACGACGCGCGCCACGTCCGTCGAGGCGGGCACGGCGACCGTCACGGTCGTCGCCGCGGACGGTACGACGTCGACGGTCGACGCGGCGTACGACGCGCTGGCCTGCGACTGACCGAGCAGTCACCACGGGTGCGCGCCGCGCACCGGACGAGGGTCGTCGTCGGGCACCCCGCCCGACGGCGGCCCTCGCCGCGCCGCTAGGCTCGCCGCGTGAGCACCACCACGCGACTGGGCGTCCTCGACATCGGCTCGAACACCGTGCACCTCGCCGTCGTGGACGCCGCGTACGCGGCGCGCCCCGTGCAGGCGGCGGGGGCGCGCACGGTCGTGCGGATCATGCGCTACCTCCGGTCGGACGGGTCGCTCTCGCCCGAGGGCGTCGCGGCGATGCTCTCCGCGGTCGACGACGCGATGGCGCTCGCGCGCGAGTCCGCGGTCGACGAGATGCTGCCCATGGCGACGTCGGCGCTGCGCGACGCGACCAACGGACCTGAGGTCCTTGCCGCGATCGGGGAGCGCGTGGGCCAGCCGGTGCGCGTGCTGTCCGGCGAGGACGAGTCGCGCCTGACGTTCCTCGCCGCGCGGCGGTGGCACGGCTGGGCAGCGGGACGCCTGCTCGTCCTCGACATCGGGGGCGGCTCGCTCGAGATCGCGTCGGGGGTCGACGAGGAGCCCGACCTCGCCGCGTCCCTCCCGCTCGGTGCCGGGCGCATGACCATGGCGTTCCTGCCCGACGACCCGCCCGCGCCCGAGCACGTCGAGGCGCTCCGCGAGCACGTGCGCGCGACGCTCGCCCCCACGGTCGAGGCCTTCCGGGCGCTCCCCGCGCCCGACCACGTCGTCGCGACGTCCAAGACCTTCCGCTCGCTCGCGCGGCTCGCGGGCATGCAGACCGAGGCCGTCGGCCCGGACGACCGGTGGCGCATGCGGCGCTCGCAGCTCGCCGACTGGGTGCCGCGCCTCGCGCGCATCACGGCCGAGGGCCGCACCGCGCTGCCCGGCATCACGCCCGAGCGCACGTTCCAGATCGTCGCGGGCGGCGTCGTCGCGGTCGAGACGATGCGCGCGCTCGGCGTCGACGAGGTCGAGATCTGCCCGTGGGCGCTGCGCGAGGGCGCGATCCTGCGCCGCCTCGACCACAGCTGACGCCCGCACGGCGGCCACGGCTCACGGCGCCGCGGCGACCTTCGGCTCGGTGAGGCTGAACCAGTTGCCCGAGTCGTCGACGAAGACGGCCTCGACGCCGTACGGGCGGTGCGCGGGCGGCTGGCGGAACGTCACGCCCTTCGCGACCAGGTCGTGGTAGGTGGCCTCGCAGTCGTCGGTCTGCAGGACCCCCGCACCCATGGACCCCTTGGCGACGAGCGACCGGAGCTGCGCGGCCGACTCCGGGTCCCGGCCCATCGCGCAGTCGGCCAGGATGATCGTGCGCGTCGGGTCGCCCTGCGGTCCCACGGTGAGCCACCGGAAGCCCGCGCCGCCGCCCTCGAACTCCGCGCCCATCGCGAAGTCGTCGCGCAGCTCGAACCCGAGCACGGACGTGTAGAACTCCTTGGCGGAGTCCTGGTCGAGCACGAACACGGTGGTGTGGGACAGCGTGAGCACGACGTCTCCTCTCGGGCGCCGTCTCCCGGCGCGGGGCGACGACCGGCGCGGCCGTCGTTCTCGACGCTACGGCGCGTCGCCGTGACCCCGCTTCTTCGATCGTGCTGTCCCGGGCATGGCGTCTGGCTGCGGCTGTCCCCACGCGAGCGAGAAGCACCCGGGCACGGGCGGTCCGCCCGCGCGGACGTGCTCGTCCCGGTAGGTGGTCGGCGTGACGCCGACGATCGCGCGGAAACGCGTCGAGAACGTCCCGAGGCTCGCGAAGCCGACGGCATGGCACACCTCCGTCACGGTGAGGTTCGCCGTGCGCAGCAGGGTCTTCGCCCGCTCGACGCGGCGCGTGGCGAGGTAGGCCATGGGGCTCGTGCCGAACGTGGCGGCGAACGCGCGCGCGAAGTGGAACGGCGAGTAGCCCGCGACCGCGGCGACCCCGGCGAGGGTGAGCGGCTCGGTGAAGTGCGCGTCCATGTGGTCGCGCGCCCGCCGCAGGTGGACCGCGACCTCGGGCTCGACGCTCACGCCGTCCACCGCGGCTCGTCGGCCCCCCACGGACGGGCGGGCGCGGGGTAGTCGTCGACCCGGGCGTCGCCGAGGCGGTCGAGCGCGGGGCGGGTCGTCGTCGCCACGACCTCGCGGCCGTCCAGGCGCGCCGGGTGCTCGACGACGCAGCGCGGGCCCGGCGTGCGCGGTGCGCCGTGCGCGGGGTCGCGGCCGGGAGCCGCGAGCAGGGCGTGCCCGGTCCGGGCGAGCGCGCCGTCGACGTCGCGGCCCCGGCCGTCGGCCGCGCGGTCCGCGAGCGTGTCGACGACGGCGGCCGCGAGGAGGTAGCCCGTCGCGTGGTCGAGCGCCTGGGCGGGCAGGGCTCCGGGGATCGCGTCCTCGGGCGCGGCCCCGTCCCGCGCCCCTTCCACGAGGGCGATCCCGCTCGCCGCCTGGACGATCGAGTCGAAGCCGCGCCGCCCGGCCCACGGGCCGTCGTCGCCCCACGCCGTGACGCGCGCGTGCACCGCACCCGGCGGGAGCCGCAGCCCGAACGCCTCGACCGCCCCCGGGCGGTACCCGGTCACCAGCACGTCGGCGCGGTCGAGCAGCTCCTGGGCGCGGGTGAGGCCGTGGTGCGTCGCGAGGTCGAGCAGCGTCGACCGCTTCCCCTGCCCGGTGTCGAGGTGCTGGACCTCGATCTCCGGGAGCCCCGGTGGGTCGACCCGCAGGACGTCCGCGCCGAGCAGGGCGAGCGTGCGCGTCGCGACCGGACCCGCGATGACGCGCGTCAGGTCGAGCACCCGGAGTCCCGCGAGCGGGCGCGGCCCGCGCGCGAGCGGGCGTGGGGGAGCGGCGTCGTCGCGCGCCGAGCGCCGCACGGGAGGGTCCGACGCCGCGGCGCGGCCGGGCGCGGACGCGCGCCACTCGTCCTCCGACCGCACGCGCACGGCGATCGCGCCGACGTCGGCCGCACGGTCCTCGACGTCCTGCGCCGAGCGCGCGGCGAGGGCGGCGGCGACGTCGTCGCGGGTCGGGGTGCTGCGGACGTCGTCGGCGAGGTCGAGGAGCGCGAGCAGCCGCGCGCGGTGGTGCGGGTAGTTCGCGTGCGTGCGGACCCAGCCGTCGGAGGTCCGGAAGAAGCCGGAGAGGGGGGCGAAGCCGTCCACCGGTGCCCCGTCGACGCGCAGCAGCCGGTCGCTCGCGAAGGCCGCGGCGACCCGCTCGGGGTCGGGAGGCGCTCCGGCGTCGAACCCGCCGGCGCGGGCGGCGGCGTCGCGCACGGCGACGACCGACGCTGCCGCGAGGTCCAGGACGGGCAATGTCGCCGCGAGGAGGCCGTGCCGTCTGCGTGCCGTCGCGCTTCCCACGGCACGACGCTACGCCTGAACCGCTGCGTGCGGGTGAGCGTTCACACCTGCGCGTGCGCGCCCATGAATCTCGACGTACCGTGCTGGAGGTGTGTCAACCCGACACGCCGGGCATGTCACGAACTTTTGCAGGGGGCACAACATGATGCGGTACCCGCGACGCCGGTCCGGCGCGGTGGGCATGGTGATGGCGACGGCGCTCGCGACGGGGCTCGGCACGATGCTGGTCGCACCCGGGGCGAGTGCGGCGGCGAGCACGGTCGTCACGCCGCTCGGCGCGCGGACCTACGCGGTGTCGTCCTACTACGGACCACGCTGCATGCCCATCGCCAACGCCTCGACGTGGCACCTCGGCCAGGACCTCAGCGCCGCCTCCGGCACGCGGATCAACGCGATCGCCGACGGAGTGGTGCTCCGGGCCGGGAGCGTCAGCGGCTTCGGCCAGTGGGTCGTGCTCCGCCACACGGTCGGCGGGAAGACCGTCTCGAGCGTCTACGGGCACGTCATCGACGGCGACAAGTACGTCAAGGTCGGGCAGAAGGTCAAGGCGGGGCAGCGCATCGCGGACGTCGGCTCGACGGGGACGTCGACCGCCCCGCACCTGCACCTGGAGGTCTGGAACGGCACCTACGGGTCCGGTGCGTCGCACACCGACCCGCTCGCCTACCTGAAGGGCAAGGGCGTCGACCTCGGTCGCAGCGCGACCCGCGTCGCGGCCCGGCCGTCCGCGAAGTCGTGCACGTACTACGCGAACACGGCCGTCAACCTCCGCAAGGGCGCGGGCACGAACACCGCGGTGCTCACGCTCGTCCCCCGAGGCGCGGCGGTCGTGGGCAAGCCCGGCGACGGCAGCGGGACGTGGCGCAAGGTGACGTACGGTCGGCTCACGGGGTGGGTCTCGGCGGCGTACGTCGGCCCGACCAAGCCCCCGCCCGTCAGCACGGCTCCCGTCTCCCGGCCCGTCTCCACGCGGTACGTCACGGCCGCCTCGCTCAACCTCCGGGCGTCGGCGACGACGTCCTCGGCCGTGCTCGCCCGGCTCCCGAAGGGGACGAAGCTCTCCGTCACGTCCACCTCGGGAGGCTGGCTCAAGGTCACCGCGAACGGTCGGGCGGGGTGGGTCTCCGCCCAGTACACGTCGACGCGCGCGCCGTCCGCCCCGGCGAAGCCGGCCCCGGCCCCCGCGCCCGCGAAGGCCAAGACGTCGTACGTCACGGCGTCGGTGCTCAACCTCAGGGCGACGCCGTCGACGTCGGCCAAGGTGGTGGCCAAGCTGTCCCGCGGCACCGCGGTCACGCATGCGGGCACCGCGTCGAAGGGCTGGCTCAAGGTGACCGTGGGCAGCCGCACGGGCTACGTCTCGACGACCTACCTCTCGGCCACGAAGCCGCGCTGAGGCGCCCGGACCACGACCCGCGTCAGGGGCCGAGCGTCACCGTGCCGGGGAACCGCGCGGCCGAGCGGTCGGTCGCGGACCCGTCGCCCGCGGCGTTGATCTCCGAGATCATCATGACGAGCTCGAGGTCGGAGTCCGCGGCGCGGGCGAGGCTGGTCGCGAGCTGGTACGGGTCCGTGAGCGGCTGCATGTCGTAGTCCGTGACGATCATGCGCGTCTGCATGCCCAGGCTGTCGTTCTCGACCGCCGTGCGCACGCTGTCCGCGAGGCGGTTCATCTGCGACTCCGTGAGCGTCATCGTCACCTGCTGGCCGGACGACACCTCGCCCGACGGCGAGAAGCCGGAGAACTCCCGCGTGTTGAAGTACTGGGACGACATGTCGTCCGCGGTGACGTCGAACGAGTACGTGCGGGCCGAGAGGTCCTCGTTCCCCGAGGCGTCGAAGGCCTGAGACATGCGGAAGTCGCCGCGGTCGCCGTACGTCGCGGTGAGCAGCTGCTCCGTGCTGCCGTCGGGGTTGGTCGTCGCGACGAGCGAGCCCGTGTTCTTGCCGATCTCCCACTCGGCCCCACCGACGGGTGTGTCGAAGCCGACGGTCGACGTCGAGTCGAACTCGACGCGCTCGATCTTCGTGGTGCCCGAGATGCCGGTCGACGGGTCGGCGGGGATCTCGCCCGTGACGAGGTAGGTGTCGTACGCGGCCTGGCCCTCCGGCGTCGACAGGTCGAACTCGGCGCTGCGCAGGGACGCGCCGTCGAGCGACGTCGTGTTCCCGAGCATGACCTTCACGGCGTCGAAGTCGAGGCCGAGCCCCGCGTGGTTCGCGAGGGCCTCGGTCGGGCCCGCGGTCACGCGCACCGTGTCGTCGCCCGTGCGCTCGATGAGGCTCGTCACGCCGCTCGCGTCCTTGACGGACGACTCGACGGCGATGTGGCGGAACGCCGCGTTGAGCTCGGTCTCCGAGTAGCTGCCGCCGTCCATCGTGACGGACGATCCCACCGGCATGCTCCGCGGGTCGAACGGGTTGATGCTGCCGGGATCGGTGACCCCCGCGCCGTCGGGCACCTTGACCGTGTACTCGGACGTGACGCCGGTCGTGTACCCGCCGCTGACGCCCGTGCCGCCCTTGTCGACGCCGCCCTCGACGCCGATCGAGACGTCGGACTTGGACGTGTACGTGGTGAAGCCGTCCTCCGACTTCTCGCCGACGGTGTACTCCGCACCGCCGTTGACCCCGAACGAGATCTTCGACCCGTTCGTCGTCTTCATCCAGTCGGAGAGCGAGCCGCTGCCGGAGTACGTGGTCTCGCCGCTCTCCGGGTCGTGGGTCACGCCGAACCCGACCTTCGCGTCGGTGCCCTCGGTCGCCGGGTTGCCCGGGCTCCCGTTGTCGGAGCCGGACTCGTGGTCGCCCTTCACCGTGACCTTCGGGCCGCCCGGGCTCTCGTCGCCCGAGCCCGACCCGCCGCCCCCACCGGGCTCCGGTGGCGGGCCCGGTGGGGGCGGCGGGTCCGCCGCTGCCGCCCCCGCCCGTGCCGCCCGTCCCGTCGGAGCTGGCGCTCTCCTGCTGGTCGGCGTTCTTGCGGACCTTGTCCGCCGCGTCGCGGAGGGTCGCGGTGGCGGCGGCCAGCGCGGGGCCGAGCTCGGCCGACCAGCGGCCGCGCAGCTCGTCGCCGTCCGGGCCGGCCCAGCGGGCGCCGCTCACGGTCGAGTCCAGCGTGCTGCGCGTCGTGGTGAGCGCCTCGGACGCCGCCGTGAGGCTCTGCGCGAGCGCGCGCAGCTCGCCGATGTCGGCACCGTAGAACCCCATGGTCGTCCCTCTGTCGCAGCGGATCGTGCATCCGGAGCGTACGCGGGCGGCCGTCGCCACGTCTCGCCCGGCTCATGGGGCGAGGTCCCCATGGGGCGGCTGGCGCGGCACGGGGGCACGGCGCGGGGTCAGGCGGAGAGGACCCCCGCGAGCCGGTCGAGGACGATCTGGCCCGCCGGCGGGACGCGGTGCGCGTCGGCCGGCGTGAGCCACGCCAGCTCGGCGATCTCGGCGTTCGGCGCCGGCTCGGGGGAGCCGGGGACCGGCTCGGCGTACATGCAGTGCATGCGCACGACCCGACCGCCGAGGCCATGACCGGGGGCCTCGGCGACGAAGGCGGGGCGGACCGACGTCGGGTCGAGGCGGACGCCCAGCTCCTCGTGGATCTCGCGCACCAGGGCCTCGGCGTCCGACTCGCCGGGCTCGACCTTGCCGCCCGGCATGAAGAAGCGGTCCTTGCCGGTCGTGCGGACGGCGAGCAGGCGCCCGTCGCGGACGTTCACCCAGCCGACGGTGCGCAGCGGGGGCAGGGCGGCGGGCCGACGGTGCGCAGCGGGGGCAGGGCGGCGG
>NZ_LUAZ01000046.1:0-33198 GCF_001647255.1 Cellulosimicrobium sp. I38E | reverse complement strand
CCCCCGCACTCCCCCGCCCCGCCGCCTGCGGCGCCGTGACGACACTGCTGACGACGCCGGTCCCGTCGCCGGCGTCCTCGACGCCGCGCTCGGCGACGACCAGCGCTGGTCCACGTGGTCCGCCGTCGAGAAGGGGCAGCGCGGACCTGAGCCGCGCCCCGACTGGGTCGTGACCGCCGACGCGGCCCTCGACACCGAGCTCGGCCTGCTCAAGACCGGCAAGGAGGCGGACGTCTTCCTCCTGGAGCGGGCCGTCCCCGGTGACCCCGCGCGCCGCAGCCTGCTCGCCGCGAAGCGCTACCGCGACCTCGACCACCGGTCGTTCCGGCGCGACACCGTCTACACCGAGGACCGCCGCGTGCGCCGCACGCGCGACCGGCGCGCGCTCGACCGCAAGTCCCGCTACGGCCGCCAGGTCGCGGCCGGGCAGTGGGCCGCGGCGGAGTTCGCCGCGCTCGGCGAGCTGTGGTCCGCGGGCGCCCCCGTGCCCTACCCGGTGCAGATCGACGGCAACGAGATCCTCATGGAGTTCGTCGGCACGTCGGACGGCGTCGCGCACGAGGCCGCGCCCCGGCTCGCGCGCACCCGCCCCGACCCGGACCTGCTCGCGTCGTGGTGGGACCAGCTCCGCGACGGCATGGCCGTGCTGGCCCGCCTCGGCTACGCGCACGGCGACCTGTCCCCGTACAACGTCCTCGCGGACGGCGACCGGCTCGTCATCATCGACCTGCCGCAGGTCGTCGACCTCGTGGCGAACCCGTTCGGCACCGAGCTCCTGCTGCGCGACTGCCGCACGATGTCCGCGTGGTTCGCCGCGCGCGGGCTCGAGACCGACGCCGACGAGCTCTTCGCGCTGCTGCTCGCCGAGGCGTGGTGACGGTCGGCGCGGGGCGCGCGAGGCGTGGGACGATCGCCGCGTGCTGCGTCTCGCCCTCGTCGGCCTCGACTCGTCCCACGCCGACCACTACGTGCGGCTCGTCGAGGTCGAGCGGCGCTGGCCGGGCGTGCGCGTCGTCGCGCTCGTCGACGGCGAGCCGGCCCGCCGCGGGGAGCTCGCCGCCGCGGGCGGGCTGTCCCTCGGCGCGGGTGAGGTCACCGTGCCCGACGTCGTGGGGCGGGTCGACGCGGCGATCGTCGCCCACCGCGCGGGCCGGCTCCACGGCGCCGCGGCCCGCACGCTCCTGCGCGCGGGCGTCCCGGTGCTCGTCGACAAGCCGTTCGCGGCGTCGGTCGCCGACGCGCGCACCACGCTCGACGTGGCCCGCGCCCACGGCACCGCCGTGACCACCGCGTCCGCGCTGCGGTTCGCGCCCGAGGTCGCGGCCGCGCGCGCCGTGCTCGCGGCCCGCACGACCGAGACGGTACCGACGGCCGGGGCGGCGCCGACGTCGCCCGAGCCGGTCGTGGAGGTGTCCGGGCCCGCCGACCCGGCCGACGAGCGCGACGGGCTGTTCTTCCTCGGCATCCACGTCGTCGAGGCGGCCCGCGCCGTGGTCGGCGGTCCTCCCGGCGCGGGGTGGGCGCCGCCCGTCGTGACGACCTCGGCGGACGGGATCGTCGCGACCACGCGCCTCGGCGGCGTCCCGGTCCGCCTACGGTTCCTCGACCCGGGCGCGCACCCGACCGCGGGGTTCACGGTCGCGGTGCGCACGCCGCGCGGCGTCGAGCGCTCCGAGGTCGTGCTCGACGCCGACTACCTCGCCCCGGTGGTCGAGCACGCCCTCGCGGTCCTCGCGGGCGCCGACGAAGAGACCGCCCGGATCGACGCCGAGCACGCGACGGTCCTCGCCGACCTCGCGCTCCTCGAGCAGGTCACCGCGGGGCTGACCACCTGACGCACACGGCCGAGGCGCCCGGCCGCGCCGACGCCGGACCGACGGGGTAGAACGGGACCATGGATCCCTCCACCGAGTCCTTCGACGCCGACGACGTCCAGACGTTCCTCACGACCTACGGGGTCGCGCTCTCCACGGGCGACCTCGACACGATCGGCGAGAGCTACGCGTTCCCGGCGCTCGTGGTCGGGTCGACCGGGTCGGTGCTCCTCGCCGACCCGGAGGACGTGCGCGAGTCGACCACCGAGACGGCGCGCGGGTTCCGCGAGCGCGGCCTGGTCGGCGTCGTCGCGCACCTCGAGGACGTCGAGGAGGTCGGCGACGCGCTCGTGTGGGCGCGCGTGCGCTGGAGCTACCGCGACGAGTACGCGAACGAGCAGGAGGCGCAGGAGGTCCGGTACCTGCTGCGCCGCGCACGCGACACGTTCGAGGTCTGCGTCGCCGCGCCGGTCACCCCGTAGCCCACGCCATCAGCCCCGCACCGTCGACCTTGTCAGCACGCCACGGGCACCGGGCCGCTCGGGCGCTGCCCGGGTGCCGGTCAGGACAGCCGGTTGTCACGGTCCTCCCACGGGACGGGCGTCGCCTCCTTGCGGGGCGGGTCGTCAGGCTGCAACGCCCGGACGACGAACGACCCCCCGGCGAGCACGATGCCCCCGGTGAACACGACGTGCAGCAGCACGGAGGCGGCCTCGAGGACGCCCAACGGCACGGGCACGCTGAACATCACCCGCGGGAGGAGGACGCTACGGAGCAGCTCGCCGACGACCGCGAGCGCCAGCCCGGTCCAGAGCATCGTGCCGGGCGTCAGACGGGGTGGCATCGGAGGGTCCTCTCGTCGATGAGCGGGTGCGGATGACCCGCCGTCGCGCGCCGGGCCCTCGTCCGGTCCGTTCTTACCACGCGGCCCTACCGGACAGCGACGGACCCGTCAGTGGAAGTCGCGCGACGTCGTCGCGACCTGGAGCGACAGCGGCGCGAGGTGCTCCGCGACGAGGTTCGTGGCGCCGTCGGCCCGCTCGAGCCGCCCGCGCACGACGAGCGCCGCGGACCCGCGCGCGACCTTCCGGAACCGCTGCCACAGCCCGGGCGAGCACACGACGTTGAGGATCCCCGTCTCGTCCTCGAGCGACAGGAACGTCACGCCCCCCGCCGTCCCGGGGCGCTGGCGGTGCGTGACGACGCCGCCCACCGCGACGCGCGACGACGGGTGCGGGCGCGTCCCCGGCACCTCGCCCGCCGCGCGCTCCGCCTCGTCGACCTGCTCGATCTCGCGCGACACCTCGACCGCCCCGACGACGGTGAGCACGCCCGCCGCCGTCAGACCGTCGCGCACGTACTGCGTCGGGTAGGAGTCGGCGGACACGCCCGTGGCCCACACGTCCGCGACGGCCGTCTCGACCTCGGTCATGCCGGGCAGCGCCGGGGCCTCGACCCCGACGCTCACGCCCGGCAGCGTCCCCGGGCCCTCCTGCGCGAGCGCGCCCGCCGCCCACAGCGCCTCGCGCCGCGTCACGCCGAGGCAGTCCGTCGCGCCGGCGGTCGCGAGCCCCTCGAGCTGGGCGGTCGTGAGGTCGACGCGCCGCACGAGGTCGCGCAGGTCGCTGAACGGCCGCCCCTCCCCCGGCGCCCCGCGCGCCGCGACGACGCGCTCGGCCGCGTCCTTGCCGAGCCCGCGCACGCTCGCGAGCCCGAGCCGCACCGCGAGCGTGAGATCGGGCTCCGGACCGAACGCGGTGTCGACCCGCACCTCCCCGCCGAGCATGCGGCTGTCGTCCGTCCGGGCGCCAGGACGATCGGTGTCGGCAGGGTCGGCGGGCGCAGCCGCATCGTCGGCCGGCAGCCGCTCGACCGTCGCCTCGACGTCGGACGCGTTGACGTCGGGGCGCAGCACGGTGACGCCGTGGCGGCGCGCGTCGGCGACGAGCGACTGCGGCGAGTAGAACCCCATGGGCTGCGCCGCGAGCAGCCCCGCGTAGAACGCGGCGGGGTGGTGCACCTTGAGCCACGAGCTCGCGTAGACGAGGAACGCGAAGGAGTACGCGTGCGACTCGGGGAACCCGAAGTCGGCGAACGCCTTGAGCTTGTCGTAGATCTCCTCGCGCACGGCCGGGTCCGTGACCCCCTTCTTCCGCATCCCGTCCATGAGCCGCCCGCGCAGTTCCTCCATGCGCTCGACGGACCGCTTGGACCCCATCGCGCGCCGGAGCTGGTCGGACTCCTTGGGCGAGAAGCCCGCGACGTCGATCGCCATCTGCATGAGCTGCTCCTGGAACAGCGGCACGCCGAGCGTCTTGCCGAGCGACTTCTTCAGCAGCGGGTGCAGGAACGTCACCTTCTCCCGCCCCCGCGCGCGGTTGATGTACGGGTGCACGGACCCGCCCTGGATGGGACCCGGGCGGATGAGGGCGACCTCGATGACGATGTCGTAGAAGTTCCGCGGTTGCAGTCGCGGGAGCGTCGCCATCTGCGCGCGCGACTCGACCTGGAACACGCCCACGGTGTCGGCCGCGCACAGCAGGTCGTACACCGCCGGGTCGTCCTCGGGCAGCGTGTGCAGCGCGAGGCGCGGGCCGCCCTCGTGCCTCTCGACCAGGTCGAACCCGATGCGCAGCGCCGTGAGCATCCCGAGGCCGAGGAGGTCGAACTTCACGAGCCCCGCGTCCGCGCAGTCCTCCTTGTCCCACTGCAGGACCGTGCGCCCCTCCATGCGCGCCCACTCGACGGGGCACACCTCGATGACGGGGCGGTCGCACATGACCATGCCGCCCGAGTGGATGCCCAGGTGCCGCGGGAGCCGCAGCATCCGGTCGGCGAGGTCGAGCACCGCGTCGGGGATCTCGCCCTCCTGGGCGGCCGACGGCGGCCGGTGCGCGGGCACGACGTCGTGCGTGTCGTCCGCGCGCAGGACCTCGCCCTCGTCCACCGCGAGCGGGTCGACGACGCGCGTGCCCCGGCCGCTCAGGTCGGGCGACCAGTCGCGGCTCCCCCACAGCCGTGCCGTCGCGGCGTCCTTCCGGGCGGTCCGCGTCGCGGGCTCGGCGGTCTTCGCGGCGAGCGCGCGCTCCTTGGCCTTCCGGTCGGCCGCGGGCGACGACGGGTCGGGGCCGCGCAGCGACCCCCAGCGCTCGATGGACTTGCTCCACGCGTCGGCCTGCCCGACGTCGTACCCGAGCGCCCGGGCCGCGTCGCGCACGGCCGACTTGGGCCGGTAGGAGATGACGTTCGCGACCTGCGCGGCGTGCGTGCGCCCGAACTTCCCGTAGACGTGCTGGATGACCTCCTCGCGCCGCCCCGACTCGATGTCGACGTCGATGTCCGGCGGGCCGTCGCGCTCGGGCGCGAGGAAGCGCTCGAACAGCAGGCCGTGCTTCACCGCGTCGACGGCCGTGATGCCGAGCGCGTAGCAGACCGCGGAGTTCGCGGCCGACCCGCGGCCCTGCGCCAGGATCCCGTTGACGCGGCAGAACTCGACGAGGTCGTAGACGACGAGGAAGTACCCCGGGAAGTGCAGGTCCTCGATGACGCGCAGCTCGTGGTCGATCTGCGCCCACGCGCCCGGGATCTTCTCCTGGTCGCGCGGCCCGTACCGGTTCTCGCCGCCGCGTCGCACGAGCTCGCGCAGCCAGGTCGCCTCGGTGTGCCCGTCCGGCACCGGGTACGGCGGGAGGTCGGGCGCGACGAGGTGCAGGTCGAACGCGCACTCGTCCCCGAGCGCGGCGGCCGTCGCGACGGCCTGCGGGTGCCGGTGGTGGCGCGCGAGCATCTCCGCCGCCGAGCGCAGGTGGGTCGTCGGGGCGCCGGGGAGCCACCCGTCGAGGTCGTCGAGCGACGAGCGGGCGCGCACCGCGGCGAGCGCCCCGGCGAGGTCGGCGTCGCGCGGGTGAGCGTAGTGCGCGGCGGTCGTCGCGACGAGCGGCAGCCGGGCGTCGGCGGCGAGGTCGGCGAGCGCCGCGTGCAGGTCGGCGTCGCGCGGGTCGTCGGTCGTGGTGATCTCGACCGCCACGTTGTCCTCGCCGAACACGGCGACGAGCCGGTCGAGCTCGCGGCGCGCCGCGGCGCGCCCGGACGTGACGAGCGCGCGCCGCACGGAGCCCTTGCGGCAGCCGGTGAGCACGAGCCACTCGCCCGCGCCCTGCGCGCCGAGCGCGTCGAGGTCGTAGCGGGCGGCACCCTTGGTCCCGGTCGCGAGGTGCGCGGTGGCGATCGCGCTCGACAGGTTGCGGTAGCCCTGCGCCCCCCGCGCGAGGACGAGGAGGTGGGTCGAGCGCGGGTCGGGCACGCCGGTGGGCGGGTCGAGCACGGGCGGTCCCGCGGGCGTACGCCCGTGCTCGACGACGGGCAGGTGCAGCTCGGCGCCGAAGATCGTGGGCAGCCCGACCTTGCGCGCGGCCTCCGCGAACCGCACGACGCCGTACAGGCCGTCGTGGTCGGTGACGGCGAGCGCCGACAGCCCGAGCCGCGCGCCCTCGGCGGCGAGCTCCTCGGGGTGGGACGCGCCGTCGAGGAAGCTGAACGCGGAGTGCGCGTGGAGCTCGGCGTAGCGCGGGCCGGTGGTCCGGTCAGTCATACAGGCCCTCCACGGTCCACCGCCCGCGCGCGCTCGCGAGGAGCAGGCCGCGGCCGTCGTCGAGCAGGACCTGAACGTGCACGCGGCGCCGGGGCGCGGGCGTCCACCAGCGCTCGGCGAGCGGCCACGGCCCGGCCCAGTCCACGACGGCGCGCGCGGACCCCGGACCGGGCAGCGCCGCCTCGCCCCGGGGTGCCGTCGGGCGGCGCGGACCCTCCTCCGCCGTGGCGGCGGGCCACCGCACGGTCGCGGGCTCGCCGCTCATCGCGAGGCGCGCGTCGACGACGACGGGCCGCCCGGCGTCGTCGAGCACGACGACGTCCTGCGGCTCGACGGGCACGACCGCGGGGGCGGGGCTCGGCAGCGCGCCGGGCCACGGCAGGGCCGGGTCGCGCGGGCGCGCGACGTCCTCCCCGAAGGGCACGAGGTGCACGCGGTCGGTCGCGTCGCGCCCGCCCTGGACCTCGACGCGCAGGACGGCGTCGCCGCCGAGGAGCCCCTGCACGCGCCCGAGCGCGCGGTGGGCGCGCGCGTCCTCCCCGCTCGACGCGCCCCACAGGCGCGGCTGCTCCGCCCCCGCCGGGACGACCTCCTCGGCCGTGAGGGACAGGCGGGCCAGCGGCGCCACGCCCGGGACGACGTCGGCCCCGCCGGGCGAGCCGTGCTCGCCGCCACCACGCGCGGCCCGGGCCGTGCGCCCGGCGCGGACGGACGTGGTGGTGAGCCAGCCCTCGAGCTGCCACCGGACCTTGTCCGTGAGGCGCGCGGGGCTCATCGCGCCCGGTCCGTCGAGCCGCCAGGTGCGCTCGAGGTCGTCGCCCTCGACGGTCCGCGCGGTGATGCGCAGGCGCCCGGCGACGAGCGAGCGCGCGACGAGCTGGTCGTGCAGGTCCTCGGAGAGCCGGCGCGCGGCGAAGGTGGCGACGTCGACGCGCTCGGCGGGCGGGTCGAGCTCGGCGCTCACCGCGACGTC
This sequence comes from Cellulosimicrobium sp. I38E, assembly GCF_001647255.1. NCBI lineage: Bacteria > Bacillati > Actinomycetota > Actinomycetes > Micrococcales > Promicromonosporaceae > Cellulosimicrobium > Cellulosimicrobium sp. I38E. Next base: position 25,820 of record NZ_LUAZ01000046.1, on the reverse strand, counting down.
GGGCTCGACGCGGCGGCGCGCGGGCGGGCGCAGGTCCTCGCCGCGCGCGAGCCGGTGCGCCCACGCGCCGAGGTCGCCGAAACGCCCCTCGACGGTCGCGGGCGGCAGGGCCGCGAGCGCCCCGAGCGTGCGCACGCCGAGCCGGCCCAGGAGGTCCACGAGCTCGTCGACCGCGACGGCGGCGTCCGGCCGGGCGGTGACGTGCACGAGGTCGCGCGCCGGCCGCGGCGCGAGGAACGCGGCGGAGCGGCCGGGCGGGACGACGGCGGCGTCCCGCGCGGCGAGCACGGCGGCGAGGATGCCGTCGGCGACGCCCACCTGGCTCTCGTGCCCGGTGCGCTCGGCGACGCGCGCGACGAGCGCCTCCGCGAGCGCGGCGTCGGAGCCGTGGTACCGGCTCGCCCCGGCGGCGGGCAGGAGCAGCAGGCCGGGCCGGGTGATCTCCAGCCCCGCGACGACGGTCTCGGCCGCGAGCGCGACGGGCTCGAACTCGCGGGCGTCGCGCGCGTCGTCGACGTCGAGCAGCTCGAGCTCGGGGCAGCACTCGCGGGCCCGACGACGGCGCATGCCCCGGCGCACGCCCTGGGCGCGGGCGGTCGCGGAGACGGCGACGACGCGGCGGCCGTCGTGCGTCGCGGCGGGGACGTGCGCGGGGACGTCGCGCACCGCCATCGCCGCGAGCACCGGCCAGTCCGGCACCCACAGGGCCGCCGTGCGGGTCGGGCTCGTGGTCATCCGACGAGCCGGAGCCGGGAGGGCCGGTCGGGGTCGTCGACCCGGCCGGCGTCGGCGACCACGGCCTCGGCGTCGGGCCGGGTGCCCCGGGCGTCCTCGGCGAGGAACGCGGGCCAGTCCTCGTGGGCGAGCGGGAGCTCGACCTCGACCCGCGTGGGGCGCGCGGCACCCCCGCGGCCCGCGCGCTCGACGACGAGGGTGCGACGGCGCAGCCAGCCCGCCCCGCGGTCCGCACCGGACCAGCCGCCGCCGGTCACGGTGAGCGCGACGTGCGCGCCCGGCCACGTCCCCGCGGCGACGAGCAGCGCCCCGCGCTCCCGCGCCCGCGCGGCCAGGCGCCGTCGGTCGGCGTCGGTGAGGGCGGCGTCGGGCCCGACGACCACGACGTCCAGGCCGTCGACGAGCGCAGCGATCGCGAGCGCCGCGTCCGGCCCGGGCCGCGGGACGAGGACGACGCGGTCGAGGTCCGCGCCGGCGTCGGCGGCCGCGAGCAGCCCGACCGCGGGGAACCCGACGGCGGCGGTCCACGCCCCGGCCCGCGACGGCCGCGCGACGAGCGCGAGCAGGAGGCTCGTCGACCCGCGCACCGCCAGCACGGTGCCGCGCTGCAGGGCACCGAGCGGCAGGAGCGGGGCGAGCGCGTCGTGCACCGGCCACGCCCGCTCGTCCGGGATCACGTCCCGGCTCGGGTCACGCCTCGCGACGTGGCGGCCGCGAGCGCGCGCCGGGCGCTCGGCCGGCGCGACAGGGGCCGGGCGGGCGGCCGCCGCCGAGGAGACGTCGACGAGCGGGACGTCGGCGATCGAGACCGTGTCGGCGAGCGGGACCGTGTCGGCGCGCGGGACGGCGGCCGGTGCTGCCGGGACCGCGGGTGCGACGACCGGGCGGTGTCGGCGGACGCCCGTACGCTCCTCCGCACGGCGCAGGACGGCACGGGCGCGCTCGGCCTTGTCGACGGCCGCAGCCGTCGAGCCTGGTGCCCCCGCCCGTTCGGCGGGGTCGGCGAGAAGGGTCATCTCGCCTCCCGGGATGCTGCTCGGACGGGACGCGCACCGCGCGTCGACTGCTGGGGGCGTCGTTCTGCACCCGCCATCGTTCGAACAGACGTTCGAACACTTCCAGTGAACGACCGCCGCCGCGGGGTGTCAACTCCGCAGGTGAGAGCCGTCGGCTTCGTCCGAGATGCCCGCCGCAACTCTCGACCGTCGATCGAAGGTTGACCCCAACCCTCGACCTCTACCTGAACCTCCTCCCTGCCGAACCTGGGGTCGCAGTCCGTCCGGCGTGCGGCACGAGCCACGAGCCACGAGCCACGAGCCACGAGCGCATGCCCGGCGAGAGCAGGCGCCTGCTCGGCATCCGGCCCTCCCCGCACGATGCCCTGCCGGATGGCAGGCTGACGCCATGGACGCCCGCACGACCCTGCCCACGCTCGGCTCGCTCACCTGGGAGCCGGCGCTCGACCACCTCGACCTCGTCGCCCCCGTGACCGCGGACGCGCTGCGCCGCTGGGCCGAGGCCGACCCGGACGTCGCGGCGCTCGTCGCCGTGACGGAGATCGATCCCGACCTCGCGGACACCGCGACGCTCAACGCCGCGTTCGACCTGCCCGTCGAGGCGTCGGCGAACTGCGTCGTCGTGGGCGGTGCACGCGCGGGCGACGAGCGGATCGCCGCCGCCGTGGTGCGCGCGCACACGCGCGCCGACGTCAACACGCGCATCCGCAAGCTGCTCGACGTGCGCAAGGCGTCGTTCCTGCCGACCGACCGCGCGACGGCCGAGTCCGGGATGGAGTACGGCGGCATCACGCCCGTCGGGCTCCCGGACGGGTGGCGCGTGCTCGTCGACTCACGCGTCGTGACGGACGGTGAGCTCGCGCTGATCGGCAGCGGCGTGCGGCGCTCGAAGCTGCTGCTCCCCGGCGACCTGCTGGGCCGCCTGCGCGGCGTCGAGGTCGTCGAGGACCTGGCCGTCCCGGTCGCCTGACCCGCCCCACCCTGCCGAGCACGACATGACGGTCGCCACGGGCCTCCTGACGACCTCCATGTCGTGCTCGGCGGGGGATCGTCAGCGTTCGAGGACGACGAGCCGCTGCGTCGCGCGCGTCATCGCGACGTAGCGGTCCACGGCGCCCTCGACGCCGTCGCCGAATCCCTGCGGGTCCACGAGGACGACGAGGTCGAACTCGAGGCCCTTCGCCGTCTCGGGCGTGAGCACCTGCACGCGCGACGCCCCCTCCTCGCCGAGCCGCGCCGAGACCGACTCGGTCGACACCGCGACGGACCCCGTGCCACCGATCACGCAGGCCGTGCCCTCGGCGTGCTCGGCGAGCCAGCCGTCGAGCACCCCGTCGAGGTCCGCGACCGCGCCGTAGGCGACCGGCACGCCCGTGCTGCGGACCGATGTCGGGACGTTGGCGTCCGGGAGCGCGGCCCGGATGACGGGCTCCGCCGCCGCCATGACCTCCTGCGGCGTGCGGTAGTTGACGCTCAGCGACGCCTCCGCGACCCGGTCGAACCCGACGCGCCCGAGCCGCTCGCTCCACCCCTCCGCGAACCCGTGACGCGCCTGCGCGCGGTCCCCCACCACCGTGACGCTGCGGGACGGGCAGCGGCTCAGCACCATCTGCCACTCGGCGTCGGTCAGCTCCTGCGCCTCGTCCACGACGACGTGCGCGAACGGGCCGGCGAGCCGGTCGGGCGTCGCCGTGACCATCGCCCCCTCGTCGACGAGCGCGTCGCGCAGGTCCTGCCCCTTGAGCATCGTCATGACCATGAGCTCGCTGTCGTCGGACGCGACGAGGTGGTCGACGACGTCGTCCATGCGGGCCCGCTCGGCCGCCGCGGCCGCCGCGTTGCGGCGACGGCGACGCGACGCCCCCGGGTCGCCCAGGCGCTGCCGGGCGGCGTCGAGCAGCGGCAGGTCCGCCGTCGTCCAGGCCTGCGCGTCCGGGCGCTGGAGCGCGCGCACCTCCTCGGGCGTGAGCGACGGCGCGCACAGGCGCAGGTAGGCGGGCACCGACCACAGGTCGGCCACGAGGTCCGTCGCCTCGACGAGCGGCCACGCGCGGTCGAACGCGGCACCGAGCGCGCGGTGGCCGCGCAGGGCACGGCGCACGTCGTGGGCGTCGAGGTCCACGCCGTCCTCCGCGGCGCCCCCGCACGCCTTGTCAACGAGGATCTCGACGAGCGCGGCCCAGACGTCGTCGCGCGCCTCGTTGTGCGGGGTGCCGGGGTCCACGGACTCGAACGCCTCCGCCCAGTCGGCGGTGGAGAGCCAGACGTCGGCCCACGGCGTCTCGACCTCCATCCCCTCGGTCGGTGGGCGCTCGGAGAAGCGCACCGCCGGCTCGATCGCGGCGACGAGCTCGGTGGACGCCTTGAGCCGGGCGACCTCGGGGTCGGTCTCCTCGCGCGCCGCGGCGCCCTCCGGGACGAGGTCCCGGAGCGTGCACGTCTGCACGCCCTCCTCGCCGAGCCCCGGCAGCACGTCGGCCACGTACGCGAGGTACGGGCGGCTCGGCCCGACGACGAGGACGCCCCCGTGGCCCTCGCCCACCCGGGGGTCGGCGTAGAGCAGGTAGGCCGCGCGGTGCAGCGCCACGACGGTCTTGCCCGTGCCGGGGCCGCCGTCGACGACGAGCGCGCCGCGCGAGCCCGCGCGCACGATCGCGTCCTGGTCCGCCTGGATCGTGCCGAGCACGTCGCGCATGCGCGGCGACCGGCTCGCACCGAGGCTCGCGACGAACGCCGACTGGTCGTCGAGCGCCGCGCCCGACCCCGCGCCGTCGAGCACGAGCTCCTCGTCCCAGTAGTCGGTGACGCGGCCGCGCGCCCACCGGTACCGGCGGCGCGCCGCGAGGCCGAGCGGGTGCGCGGGCGTCGCCGCGAAGTACGGCTCGGCGGCGGGCGAGCGCCAGTCGACGAGCAGCCGCTCCCCCGCCGGGTCCGTGAGGCCCACGCGGCCGACGTACACGGGCTCCGACCCGTCGGCGAAGGTCATGCGACCCAGGCACAGGTCCACGCCGTAGCGCTGGAGCAGCCGCAGCCGGCTGCTGAGCCGGTGGATCTCCTGGTCGCGCTCGAGCGCCCCGGTCCCGCTCCCGCCGGGCGCGCGGCGCGCCGCGTCGAGGCGCTGCGAGAGGTCCGCGACGGAGTGCTCGAGGCTCGCCGCGATGGCGGCGAAGTGCCGCTCGTCGGCGTCGACGAGCGCGGGGTCGGCCTTCGCGGCCAGGCGGTCGGGGAGGTCGAAGACCCGTGCGGGCCTGGGGGTGGGACGGTCGGTCGAGCGGTCGGCGGTCACGGGGGCGTCGGGCAACGTCATCAGCTCCGGTCCGAGGTCCAGCGGGGACGGCGCGGGCCGACGACGGCCCACGCACGAACGGAGATTCTGCGCCCCCAGGGGGCCCTTGCCGCAAGACCCCCCGTGCGCTATACCTTGGAAAGGGAGGGAGGCCGTGGGCCTCCCTTTTTCCGTGCGACCCTGTGCGCATGAAACCCTCCGTGCCCTTGCCTGCGGACGAGACCACTCCCGCTCTCCGCGATCTCGCCCTGCGCTGGAGGGAGCAGCTCCGCGGTCGCGCCGAGGTCTCTCTGCCCCAGGAGGACGGCGGCGCGGAGGGGTTCTCGATCGCGCCCCGGGCTGAAGGAGCGGCCGAGGTCTGGGTCATGCACGACGCGGACGGCGTCGTCGTCGGGGTCGATCGATGCCCGGGGTGGGAACTTCCCCGAGCCTCGTCGAGCGTGGCGACGATCGACGCGGTGGTCCAGGCCGCCGTCGACGGCACGATCGAGGTGGGTTCAGGCCGTGGCGTGCGCCGCTACCGGGTCACGACGGGGGACGGAGCGGTACTGGAGGACGCATTCGAAGGATTGCGTGCCCTCGTCCTGTCCATGCCATGGCAACCCCGCCTCCGGTGGGAGACGACGACGCCGTACTGAGCGACGCCGGAGCGGGTCAGCTCTCGGCGCGGCCCTCTCGCCAGTAGCCCATGAACGCGACGGCGCGGCGGTCGACGCCGAGGTCGGTGACGAGGTGGCGGCGCAGCGTCTTGATCGCGCTCGCCTCGCCCGCGAGCCACGCGTAGAGGACGGTGTCCTCCTCGAGCAGCCCGGGGACCTCCCAGAGGATCGACGCGTCGACGTCGACGTCCTCGAGGTCCTCGGCCGTGCGGCACTGGGCGGGCGGGTCGGTCCCGAGGACGCCCGCGCCGAGGATGCGCTCGGCGGCGTCCTTGACGGCGGGCACGAGGCGCGCGCCATGGGCGTCGCGCTCCCCGCCGGGGGCGTCGTCGCGGGCCAGGAACGTCACGCGCACCCCGGGCGGCGTGACGAGGTCGCGCGCGTCGCCCACGTGCGGCACCTCGACGTAGACCTCGCCCCACGCGTCGGCGGGCAGGTCCTCGCAGATCGCCGCGATGGCGGGCAGCGCGGTCTCGTCGCCCGCGAGCAGGAGCGCGTGCGGGCGCGTCGGCGGGCGGAACTCGATGCCGCCGGCCGGACCGTCGAACGTGGCGTCCGGGCCGAGCAGGACGAGCGGCGTGCCGACCTCGGCGGCGAGCGCCCAGCGCGACGCGGGGCCGGCGTCGCCGTGCAGCACGACGTCCACGTCGACCTCGCGCGCCTCGGGGCGCACCGCGACGGTCGTGTAGGTGCGCAGCGGGTTGCGGCGCTCCTCCGGCTGGTCGCGCCACGCGGCGTACCAGGACTTGGCGTCGCGCACGAGGTGCTCGTAGCCGCCGTCGGGCGCGGGGAGCACGAACTTGATCCGCACGTCGAGGCCCGGGTCTCCGAAGAGGTCGAGCTCGGGGCCGGTGAACGTGAACCGGCGGAAGCTGGGCGTGAGCTGCTCGACGCGCGCCACCTCGACGTCGAAGAAGCGCCACGGCGCGGTCGCCCGAGCGACGGGGCGACGGGCTCGGGTGCGGGGTGCGACGACGGTCTGGCTCACACAGGTGAGGCTAACCTACGCACCCTCACCGGGGTCAACCTGTCCGGGACGCGGACCCGGCTCCGGCACCGTGAGACGCGTCACGCTCCCCGACCGCGGCTGCGCCACAGCAGGTAGACGAAGTACGGCGCGCCCAGGAGGGCCGTGCCGAGGCCCGCGGGGATCTGCTCGGGGGCGATGACGACGCGGCCGAGCGTGTCCGCGACGGACACCAGGAGCGCGCCGAGCAGCATCGCGACCGGGACGACCCGGCCGTGCCGCGCGCCGACCAGCGCCCGTGCGGCGTGCGGCGCGACGAGGCCCACGAACGCGAGCGCCCCGATCGCGCACACGGCCGCGGCCGTGAGCAGCGCCGCAGCCGCGAGCAGCAGCAGGCGCGTGCGGTCGAGCGCGACGCCGAGGACGCGCGGGGTGTCGTCGTCGAGCGCCAGCACGTCGAGGTCGCGGCGGTAGACGGCGGCCAGCGGCGTGAGCACGAGCAGCGCGAGCGCGACGGGGATGAGCTGCTCGAGCGTGCGCCCGTACGTGGAGCCCGAGAGCCACGTGAGCGCGAGGTTCACGTCCCACGGCGCGACGACGACCACGAGGAGCGTGATGAGCGCCATGACCCCGGCCTGGGCGCCGATGCCGATGAGCACGAGCCGGTCGGAGCTGAGCCCGCCGCGGTAGGAGAGCCCGTACACGAGGCCGAACACCGCGAATGCCCCGATGGCCGCCGCGGCGGACATGGGCCAGATCCCGACGCCGGGGACGAGGAGGATCATCGTCACGGCCCCGAGCCCGGCGCCCGACGTCACGCCGAGCAGGCTGGGCTCGGCGAGCGGGTTGCGGCACACGGCCTGCACGATCGTCCCGGCGAGCGCGAGCGCCGCACCGGCCAGGAGCGCAGCGAGGACGCGCGGGAAGCGCTGGTCGAGGACGAACGTCACGTGCCGTCCGGCGAGCCCGTTCCACCAGTTGGCCACGTCGCCCAGCAGCACGACCCGGTCGCCGAGAAGCAGGCCCGCGACCGCGGCCGCGGCGACGGCGAGCGACAGGACGACGACGACCACGAGCACGGCCCGTCGCGAGCGCGGTCGGGACAGCGACCCGTGCGCGCCGCGCGACGACGCCGGCCCGGAGTCGCGCAAGCGCCGCGCGAGCCAGATGAGGAGGATCGCGCCGAGGACGGTCGTCACGATGCCGGTCGGCACGGCGATGGACAGCATGCCCGGCAGCAGCAGGCGGAGCAGCACGTCGGCGCCCAGGACGACGACCACCCCGACGATCGCCGCGAACGGCAGGAGCAGCACGTGCCGCCCGAGCCCGGGCACCCGGCGCGCGACGAGCCGCGCCACGACCGGTGCGGCGAGTCCGACGAAGCCGACCGGTCCCGCGACCGTCACCGCGATCGAGGCCAGGAGGACGGCCACGAGGACGGACAGGACGCGCGTGCGGCGCACGTCGACGCCGAGGACGGTCGCGGCGTCGTCCCCGAGACCGAGGAGGTCGAGGCGGCGGGAGAGGAGGAGCGCGGCGAGGACGCCGACCACGACGACGGGCGTCGCCATCGAGACCGTGCGCGTGCCCGACTGGACGATGGACCCGCTCCCCCACGCGAACAGGCCCATCGTCTCCTGCTCGAACAGCACGAGGAGGACCATCGTCAGGGAGTGCAGCGCGAGCATGATCGCCGACCCGGCGAGCACGAGCCGGGTCGGGCCGTCGGCGCCGCCGCGCGCGAGGACGAGCACGAGCCCGGCCGCGGCCAGCCCGCCGAGGAAGGCCAGCCCGCCCTGGAGGTAGAACGGGATCGAGATGCCGAACGCGGCGACGACGACGACCGTGAGGTAGGCGCCCGCGTTGACCGCGAGGGTGTCGGGCGACGCGAGCGGGTTGCGCGCGACCGACTGAAGCACCGCACCGGCGACGCCGAGCGCGACGCCCAGCAGCAGGCCCGCCAGGAGCCGCGGCACGCGCGAGGCGACGAGGACGGCGACCGTCTGGTCGACGCCGTCGCCCCCGGTCGCCAGGCGCAGCAGGTCGAGCGGGCCGACGTCGGCCGTGCCCTGCGTGAGGTGCACGGCGGCGAGCACCGCCGCGACGACGACCGCCACCACGAACGCCCCCGCGATCCCGAGGCGAGACGTCCTCGGGCGGGGCACGGTCGTCGCCGTGCCGGTGCCGTCGCTCGCGCACCCGCCGTCGACGGTCCCGTCGCTGCCCGGGACGACGGCCGGAGCCGGGTCCTCCAGGAGGAGGGTGTCCGGCTCCGCCGTCGTGCGCTGCTCGCGCCGCGTCACGGTGTCCTCGTCAGCACTGTGGTTCTCGTCAGCCTTCTCGTCGTCCGGGCGCGGCCGCGCCCGGTGGTGGTGCGGAGGGGTCTCAGGCGGCCGTCAGCGCGTCCACGACCGCGTCGGCGTAGGCCGCGGCGGACAGCGGGCCACCGAACATCCAGATGCCGTCGGGCAGACGGTGCACGTTCCCGGCCGTGACGAACGGGAGCTGCTCCCACACGGCGTTGCCGGCGAGGCCCTCCTCGAACGGGTTGGCCTCGGACTCGCTCGCGACGTAGAGGAACTGCACGTCGCCGAGCTGGGTCAGGCCCTCGACGTCGGTCTGCGCGAGGCCGTAGTCCGGGTCGCCGCCCTCGGTCCAGGCGTTGACGAGGCCGATCTCCTCGCCGATGGCGCCGAAGAACGAGCCCGGCGTGTACATGCGGATCGAGACGGCGCCGTTCGTCACCCAGCCGTCGGCCATCGTGAACTCGGCCCCGGCGAGGCCCGCCTCGTCGAGCGCCGCGGTGGCCTCGGCGATCTTCGCGTCGTAGGTCTCGAGCGCCGCGGCGGCCTCGTCCTCGCGGCCCGTCACCGTGCCGAGCGTCTCGACCGTGGAGCGCATGTAGCCGATCGGGTCCTCGCCGTCGGAGCCGCGCAGCGTGAGCACCGGCGCGACCTCCTCGATCTGGGCGATGACGTTCTCGGGCAGGTCCGTCGTCGTGACGACCAGGTCCGGCTCGAGCGCGGAGATCGCGTCGAGGCTGGGCTCGCCGCGCGTGCCGACGTCGGGCGTGCTCGCGTCGATCGGCGCGACCGTGTCCCACGTGTTGTAGCCCTCGACGTCGGCCTGGCCGACGGGCTCGACGCCGAGCGCGACGAGGTTCTCCGTGAGGCCCCACTCGAGCGAGACGATGTCGGTCGCCGGGGCGTCGAGCGTGACCTCGCCGCGCTCGTCGGTGACGGTGACGGGGCCGGACGCCGCGTCGGTCGTCGCGTCGGCGGCGTCGTCCGCGGCCGCGGGGTCCTCGGTCGTGCCGCACGCGGTGAGCGCGAGCGCCGTGGCGAGCGCGAGGGCGCCCGCGGCGAGGGAACGGGTGGTCGAGCGCATGGGTGTCCTTCGGGTTCGGTCGGTGCCCGGGCGTGCTCCGTCGGGGCGGGGCCGGTGGCCGCGCGTCGGGGCCGGGCGAGGGGTCGTGGAGGTACGTCGGGGTGGTGCGGGTCAGACGAGGACGGCGGTGTCGAGGCGCGCGGCGTGCCGCCCGAGCGGCTCGCAGCACGTGCGCCCCGTGAGGGGGTGCGTGTAGACGTCGACGTGGATGCCGTATACCTCGGTGAGCAGCTCGGACGTCAGGACGGCGTCGGCGGGTCCCGTGGCGCGCACGACGCCCGCGTGGAGCAGGACGACGCGGTCGGCGACGGCGGCCGCCTGGTTGAGGTCGTGCAGCACGACGCCGACGGCCACGCCGTGCTCCGTGGCGAGGTCGCGCACGAGGTCCAGCAGCTCGACCTGGTAGCGCAGGTCGAGGTACGTCGTCGGTTCGTCGAGCAGGAGCACCTGCGTGTCCTGCGCGAGGCACGTCGCGAGCCACACGCGCTGCAGCTCGCCGCCGGAGAGCTCGTCGACGCCACGGTCGGCCATCGCGGTGATGCCCGTGACGTCCATGGCGTGCGTGATCGCGCGCGGGCCGTCGGGGTCGTTCGAGCGGAACCGGCCGCGGTAGGGGTGGCGCCCGTAGGCGACGACGTCGCGCACGCTCACGCCCGACGGCGTGGGCCGGCTCTGCGACAGCAGCGTCACCCGCCGGGCGAAGTCCTTGGGGTGCAGGGCGAGCGCGTCGGGCGCGTCGTCGAGCGCCACGGTCCCGGCGTCGGGGCGGTGCAGCCGCGCGAGCGAGCGCAGGAGCGTCGACTTGCCCGAGCCGTTGGGCCCGATCAGGGCCGTGACGGCCCCCGGTGCGAGCTCCAGAGCGGCGCCGTGCACGACGGTGCGCGCGTCGTAGGACAGCCGCAGGTCGTGCCCGGCGAGCGCCGGGGCTCCGGTCGCGGCGACCGGGCTCGGGACAACTGAGGGTGCACTCACATAGGTGAGGCTAATCTATGCCGCCCTGTCGGAACCAGCCCCTCCGACGCGTGTGACGCGGTTCACGGGCGACGCGCCCGCGTCAGTCCTCGACCGTCCGCGCGGGGCGCCGACGCGGCTCGCCCACGGCGGCCGTCGGGGGCGCATGGTCCTCGTCGGCTGCGTGGGCGCGCGTCGGGGAGGCGTGGTGCTCCCCGCCCAGGGCCACGGGGACCACGAGCGCGCGATGGTCGGACAGGCCGGTGTCGACCGCGACCCCGGGCTCCGTCGCGCGCACGGCGCCGTGGGCGAGCACGTGGTCGAGCTGGCGTGCGGGCTCGCCGACCGGGAACGTCGCGGCCGAGGCCAACGGTCGCCACCCGCTCGTGCGGGCCGCCTGCGGGGCGTCGATGTTGAGGTCGCCGAGCAGCACGACCGGCTCGCCGTCCGGGGTCTCCGCGGCGAGCGACCGGGTGAGCCGCACGAGCTGGGTGAGGTTGCGCCCGGGCACGAACGTCAGGTGCGTGCACGCGACGGTCAGCGGACCGCCCGGGGCCTCGACACGCGCCACGAGCGCCGCGCGCGGCTCGTCGCGCACGAGCGTCGGCAGGCGGCTGCCGGGGAACCGGACCGGGACGCGCGTGCGGGGCGCGGGCAGCAGGACCGTGCGCCATGCCGAGACGGGGAACCGGCTCACGACCGCGATCCCGTAGGCCGCTCGGCCCGGCTGGTGCTCCCCCGTCGGCGCGGTCCACACGCCGGGCTCGCCGACGAGCGTCGCGACGAACCGGTGCTCGACGGCGCCCGCCGCCTCCGCCGCGACCGCCGTGAGGTCGGCGCGGTGCGAGCGCGGCTGGTCCCGGTCCACCTCCTGGAGCGCGAGCACGTCCGGGTCGAGAGCGCGGACGGCGCCGGCGAAGCGGTCGACGTCGACCCGGTCGTCGACGAGCGACCGCCCGTGCAGGATGTTGAACGTCGCGAGGCGCACCCTCCCGATTCTGGGCACGGCGGCGCGGGGTCGCACGCGCTCGGGACGGTCGACGCCGCGCCACGGACGGCGCGCGTCGGAGGGCCGCGCGACGTGCCAGCGCACCGCGGGTGGTGTAGACCCTGGGCATGGTGGACGACAGGGACGCGCTGCACGACGGCCTCCGCATGACCGCCGCGGCGCTCGCCGAGGCGGAGATCCCGCACGCCCTCGTCGGCGGGTACGCCGCGTGGGCGCGCGGCGCGCCGGAGCCGAGCCACGACGCCGACTTCGCGATCCGCGAGGTCGACGTGGACCGCGCACGCGAGGTGCTGCGCGCCGCCGGGCTCGAGATCACGGAGCCGACGGAGAACTGGCTCTTCAAGGCGTACCACGGCGGGGAGCTCATCGACATCCTCTACCGGATGGTCGGCGAGCCGATCGACGACGACCTCCTCGCCCGGACCGACGAGCTCGAGGTGCTCGCGGTTCGCATGCCCGTGCTCTCGGCGACCGAGATCATGACGTCGAAGCTGCGCGTCGTCGGCGAGCACTACTGCGACTTCTCGCGGCTGCTGCCCGTCGCGCGCGCGATGCGCGAGCAGATCGACTGGCCCGAGGTCCGCGCGAGGGTCGAGGACAACCCGTACGCGCGCGCGTTCCTCTTCCTCCTCGACGAGCTCGGCGTCGTGGACGCGGAGCAGATGGAGGACGCCTCGCTCGGCGGGCGCCGTGCGTCGGCAGAACCGGCGTCCGGGGACCCGTCGAACGCCCTCGAGTGAGCGGGGCGCGTTCGACGCGCGAGCGAACCAGACCCCGGACAGGGTGAAGAGGTACCGCCCGCTACCTCAGGAGGTCACACCGATGAGCACGGTCACCCAGTCGATCGACGTCGACGTCCCCGTCCGCACGGCCTACGACCAGTGGACGCAGTTCGAGGAGTTCCCCCGCTTCATGGAGGGCGTGGAGGAGATCCGGCAGCTCGACCCGACGCACACGCACTGGAGGACGAAGATCGGCGGTGTCGAGCGCGAGTTCGACGCGGAGATCACGGAGCAGCACCCGGACGAGCGCGTCGCGTGGAACAGCACGTCCGGCCCGGACCACGCGGGCGTCGTCACGTTCCACCGGCTGAACGACACGCAGACCCGCGTGACCGTCCAGCTCGACTGGTCGCCCGAGGGTGTCGTGGAGAAGGTCGGCGACGTCCTCCAGCTCGACGAGCGCCGCGTCAAGGGTGACCTCGCGCGGTTCAAGGAGTTCATCGAGTCGCGCGGGACCGAGACGGGCGCCTGGCGCGGAGACGTCGGCTGACGCCCCGACGCGCAGCCCCGCCGGCCACCGGCGACATGACGGAGCGGGTCCGGGTCCCCGGGCCCGCTCCGTCGCGTCCGGCGGCTGCCGCGCGCGAGGCCGACCCGCCCGCCATCCTGGTGCGATGACCGCGCACGCCCCGACCCGCTCGGGACCGGACACCGTCGACGCGGCCGTCCTCGCCGCGGGAGGGATCGCGTGAGGGCGCCCCGGTGGGCCGGGACGCTGCGGCTGCGCGACCGCGCGGCGGACTACGCGTACGTGGCGGCGCGCCAGGTCGCGGGCGTCGTCCGGCCGCGACGTCCCGTCCCGCGCGGCCCGGGCGGCCGCGACCCCGTCGTGCTGCTGCCGGGGGTCTACGAGACGTGGCAGCTCCTCGCGCCCGTGGCGACGGCGCTCGCGCGGGCCGGGCACCCCGTGCACGCGGTGCCCGGCCTCGGGTACAACCGGCGCCCGTTCGCCGAGGCGGCCGACCGCACCACCGCCTTCCTCGTGGAGGCGGACCTGCACGACGTCGTCCTCGTCGCGCACAGCAAGGGCGGTCTCGTGGGCAAGCGTGTCATGCTCTCGCCCGCCGGGTCGCGCGTGGCCGGCATGGTCGCCGTCGCGACGCCGTTCAACGGCTCCAGCTACGCGCGCTACCTCCTGGGCCGCACGCTGCGCGCGTTCTCACCACGGGACGCGGCGCTGCTCGCGCTCGCCGCGGAGCACCAGGTCGACGCCCGCATCACGGCCGTCTACCCGCGCTTCGACCCGCACATCCCCGAGACGGGCCGGCTCGAGGGCGGGCGGAACGTCGAGCTGCCCCTCGCGGGCCACTTCCTCCCGCTCGGCGACCCGTCGCTCGTCGAGGTCGTGGTGCGGGAGGTCGACCGGCTCGCCCGGTCGACCTCCCGCGACTGAGCGGGGACCTCAGACCCGGCCGGACGGCGCGCCGACGGTGACGCGCGCGAGCTCCTGCGTGCAGCGGGTCATCGCGACGTACAGGCCGTTCCAGCCGCGCGGCTCGGCGGCGATGCCGTCCGGGTCGACGACGACCACCGCGTCCCACTCGAGCCCCTTCGCCTCCGAGGTGCTGAGCACGGGGACCCCGCGCACGGCGGCGCCCAGGTGCGCCAGCCGCTGGCGCGGCGCCACGACACCGACCGAACCGCCGTCGTACCGCTCCGCGAGGCGCGCGACCTCGGCGGCGACGGCCGTGCCCAGCGCCGCGCCAGCGGTGCCGGCGGGCACGACGACGTCGCGCGGCTCGACCCCCGCGTCGCGCACCGCGCGTGGGGGTGCGTTGCGGCTGCCCGCCGCGCGCAGCACGGGCCCCACGAGCTCCATGACCTCGCGCGGCGTGCGGTAGCAGATCGTCAGGTCCGCGCGGTGCCAGCGGTCCCCGAAGACCGGGCCGACGACGTCCGCCCAGTCCGTGTGGCGGTGCGGCGCCTCGGTCTGGTCGACGTCCCCGACGGCGGTCACGGACCGGGTCGGGCAGCGGCGCAGCACCATGTGCCACTGCATGGGCGAGAGCTCCTGCGCCTCGTCGACCACGACGTGCCCGTAGACCCAGTCGCGGCGCGTCGAAGCGCGCTGCGTGAGGAACTCGCCCTGCTCGCCGGGGGCGTCCGGGGTGCCCAGCGCGTCGGCGAGCGCGTCGAGGAGCGGGACGTCGCTCGGCGCGAGCGCGGCAGGCTCGCCCACCACCCGGCGGACCTCGTCGGGCGAGAGCTCGGGCGCGTGCCGCGCGAGCAGGGCGGCGTCCCCCAGCAGGTCCGCGAGCGCCGCGCGGGCGTCCGCGACGGGCCACCAGGCGTCGACGACGGCCGCGAACCCGGCCTCGCGCGCGAGGTCGCCGCGGAGGCGCTCGAGGTCGTCCTCGGTCAGCTCGCCGTCGACGTCGCCGCCGCGCGCGCCGGTCGTCGGGGCGCGGTCGTCGCGCGCGGCGAGGCCGGCGTCGAGCTTCCCGAGGACGTCCTCGTACCCCTCCTCGACGCGTTCGAGCAGCTCCGCGTGGCGTGCCGCGGCCTCGTCGACGAGCGCGTCGAGCAGGAGGTCCACGGCCCGGCGCCGCGCGGCGAGCACGCTCCGGCCGCCCGCCCGGGCCGCGCGCAGGACCTGCCCGACCCGGGCGGCGTCGAGCGTGAGCGGCTCGCCGTCGAGGCGCACCGTGAGCGCCCGGGCGTCCGGGACGAGGGAGTCGGCGTACCGGGCGACGACGTCCTGCCACAGCGCGCGGCCCTTGAGCTCGGCCACGTCCCGGTCCTCGCCGCGCTCCGGCGCGACGCCGGGGACGAGCGTGTCGCACGTGGCCGACACGACCGCCGTCTCGCCGAGCGCGGGCAGCACCTGGGCCACGTACTCGAGGAACCGCGGGGACGGGCCGAGCAGGAGCACGCCCCGCTCCGCGAGGTGCGGGTGCGTGAACAGCAGGTACGCGACCCGGTGCAGCGCGACGACCGTCTTGCCCGTCCCCGGACCGCCCTGCACGACGAGCGTCTGCTCGGCCGGGGCGCGCACGATCGCGTCCTGCTCGACCTGGAGGGTCGCGACCGCGGTGCCCATGCGGCCCGTGCGGCGCTCCGACAGCGCGGCCAGGAGCGCCCCCTCGCCGACGAGGCCGTCCTCGCCGTCCGGCCCGCGGGCCGAGCCGGCGAGCGGCTCGTCGTCCACGCCGGTGACCCGGTCGCCCGCGGTCCGCACGTGCCGGCGCCGCGCGAGGCCCTGCGGCTCGCGCGCGGTCGCGGTGTAGAAGGCGCGAGCACCCGGGGCGCGCCAGTCGAGGACGAGCGGGTCGGCGTCGGCGTCGGGTGCGGCGATCCCGACGCGCCCGACGTGGCGCGTGACGCCGTCCACGGCGTCGACGCGCCCGAACACGAGCCCGCTCTCCGCGCGCTCGAGCTCGGTGCGCCGACGGCGCAGGCCGGCGCGCCGGGAGCGTTCGACGACGTCCTCGGCTCCGGGACGGTCCGGGTCGGCCGGAAGGGCGAGCTGTGCGTCGAGCTCCGCGAGGAGCTGGGACCGGCGCGCGAGCGCGGCGTCGAGGTGCTGCTGCTCCTCGGCGACGGCGTGCGTCGCAGGACCGCGGTGGTCGTGGTGATCGGTGTCAGGCAGGGACGGGGAGGGCTGGACCGGCACGGAACCTCTTCTCGTACGACGTACGGACACGGGCCCAACGCGCCGCCACGCCCGATTGTTCCCGGCGTCGGGCACCGTCCTCCGAGACGGAAGGTCGAGGTCAGGGCACGCGCGTCGCCCAGAACGCGACCGCCGACGCCGCGGCGACGTTGAGCGAGTCCACTCCCCCGGCCATGGGGATCGTCACGACCTGGTTGGCCGCCTCGATAGCACCGCGCGACAGGCCGTCGCCCTCCGTGCCGAGCACGAGCGCGAGCCGCTCGGGCGGGTCGGCCACGACGTCGTCGAGGCTCACCGCGTCGTCGGCGAGCGCGAGCGCCGCGACGACGAAGCCCTCCCCGCGCAGCACGTCCAGCCCGCCCGGCCAGGTCTCGAACCGCGTCCACGGCACCTGGAACACCGTGCCCATGCTCACGCGCACCGAGCGCCGGTAGAGCGGGTCCGCGCAGCGCGGCGAGACGAGCACGGCGTCCACGCCCAGCGCGGCGGCCGAACGGAAGATCGCGCCCACGTTGGTGTGGTCGACGATGTCCTCCAGCACCGCGACGCGCCGCGCCCCGGTGCCGCCGCGGGCCGCCGAGAGCAGGTCGTGGACGGTCGCGAGGGGCGGGCGGTGCATCGCCGCCAGCGCACCGCGGTGCAGGTGGAACCCGGTGATCGCCTCGAGGACGTCGGGCGCGCCCACGTACACCGGGACCGGCTCGCCCGTGCCGCCGGGCGCGTCGTCGACGGGCAGCGCCGCGATGTCGTCGGCGAGGTCGTCGAGCCAGCGCTCGGCCATGAGGAACGACCGCGGCCGGTGCCCGGCGGCGAGCGCACGCCGGATGACCGTCGAGCTCTCCGCGATGTAGAGCCCCTTCTCCGGCTCGTGCTTGGACCGTAGCGCGACGTCGGTCAGGCGGTTGTAGTCCGCGAGGCGGTCGTCGGCAGGGTCGGTGACGTGCACGACGTGCGGGGTCTCGGAACTCACGGCCCCTATTGTCCCCGATCAGCCGACCGCGACGGGCTCCTGCGGTGCGGCGGCCTGGCCCCGCGCACGCGCCCCGCCCGGGACCGGCACGCCGAGACGGACGAGCACCGTGTCGAGCGCCTCGTGGTAGGCCCAGGCGCGGAAGTAGGTGCTGTGCGTCGCGACGGTGAACAGGTACGCGCCGCGGTCGACCTCGTCGGCGCCGCGGTCGACGTCGTTCGCGGTGTACGACACCACGGGGAAGCCGAGGTAGTCGGTCCGACGCCAGAGGTTCACCCAGGCGGGACCTCCGTCCGAGCTGCGCAGGAGCCGCACGAGCGTGGGCGACGCGGGGTCGAGCCGCGTGCTGCCGGTACCGCGCACGGCGTCGGACCAGGCGGCGTCAGCGGCTCGCCGCAGGCTCGTCAACGGCTCACCGCCCGGGGTGCCCGCCTGCCGCGCATCCTGGTATGCCGCCTCGGCCGCGCGCGCGGCCTCCTGGCGGTCGCGCTCGGCGACGGGGTCCCCGATCGCGCTCTCGAACCGCTCGAGGACGCGACGCTGGTCCTCGAGCCGCTCCGCGGTCGCCGCGACCTCGTCGCGCCGCACCGCGAGCGGGCCGTCTCCTCCCTGCTCGCCGGCCTCGGCCGCGACGGCGGCGCGCCACGCGGCGCGCGCCTCCCGGACCCGCGCGCGCTGCTCCTCGTGCGCGGCGATCTCGCGCGACGCGACCGCCCCCCGTCGCTCCCGGAGCGGGAGCTCGAGCAGCGCGGCCCGCAGCAGCGAGCGCGCGCTCGACGTCTGCCGCACCCACGGGTCCCCGCGCCACCGGGGCGCGCCGCACGGCGGGGTGCCGAGCACCTGCGGTCCCAGGAGGGACGGGAAGAACCGCCCGAAGTACGCACGCAGCTGGACGCCGTAGGTGACGACGCCGAGGCGCCCGTCGCCGTCGGTCCGGGGCGCGGGCTCGCGGGTGCCGCCCGTCCGGACGGGGTTGCCCGCTCGACCGAGCACGACGGCCGTCGCGATGACCGCGCCCAGCGAGTGCGCGGAGAGCACGACGCGACGCCCCTGTGCGGCCGCTGCGCGCTGCTCGACCGGCAGGTCCGCGGCGGCGAGCCACGACTCGACCCGGGCGGCGACCTCGGGGACGGTCCGCTCGGCGTAGCAGGGCGGACCGAACGGGTGCGCGCTGCGCGGCAGGAAGCACATGAGGTCCCACAGCAGGCCCCAGGGCCGGGCGAACCCGTCGGACCCCGCCGCGACGAAGCTCGCGACGAGCGCGGCCGCGAGCGCCCCGACGAGCGGGACGGAGAGGTCGGTGAGCCACGTCCCGCCGAGCACCCACACGCCCGCGACGGACTCGCCCGGACGCCCGAGCAGGACGGTCACGACGAGCGTCGTCCACGAGGCGAGCGCGAGCACACCCACGGCGATCTCGGCGCGGTGGGTGACGGCGGCCACCTGGCGCGTCCGCAGGGCACGGCGGACGGCGAGGGGCATGTCCGCCACGCCCTGCTCCGTGCCGGCGGTCCGCTTCCGCTCCTCGTCGGCCAGGACGGCGGCGGCCCACCCGGTGGGGCCCAGGGCGTCGGACGTCGTGCCGACGGCACGCGGCAGCCAGCGCGTCGAGGACCGGACGAGGTCGTGCAGCGCGGGCGCGGCGAGGACGAGGAGCCCGACGACGGCGGTCGCGCCGAGCACGACGGCACCGATGCCGAACTCGGTGTACGCCGAGGGGACGGGCAGGTCCTCGTACCCGGGCACGGTCCGGACGATGTCGACGAGCAGCGCCCCCGCGGAATCGGGCCGCGTGGCGCGTCCGCCGGTGAGGTACACCTGGACGCCGAGGACGAGGAGGCTCGTGAGGACCGCGGCGGTCGCGGTCGCCACGAGCAGGAGGACCCCGGGGCCCGTCCCGTGCCAACCGACCCAGCGGTCCGCGCCCTGCGACCGCACCGGCCTCGCCGCCCGGCCGAGCGCGCCGACGAGCGGGACGGCGAGCGCCGCGACGGCGACGAGGATCAGCGTCCGGGTCGTCGACTCGCCGTACGTGGCGACGGTTCCCTCCGGGGTGGCCCGGCGCGCGACGGCCACGACGCCGAGGCAGCCCGTGACGACGACGGGCACCGCGGACCACAGCGCGACCCGCACGCGCGCCCGTCGTGCCGCCCCGGGGACGCGCGGGCGCCAGAGGAGCCCCGCCGCGGCGATCCCGGTGAGGACGGCGCCCAGGACGGTCGGGGCGACGTCGACCCCGACGTACGCCGTGGTCCCGGTGCCGTCGCGCCGCGCGCTCGACCACGCCGCGAGAGCCCACGTGGCGACGGCGAGCACGAGGGTCGCGACGGCGAGCGCACCCTTCCAGCGTGGCGGGGTCACCTGGATGCCGTCGTCGTCGTTGCGCGTGGCCACGACGACGACGGCCAGGCCGAGCACGACCGTGCCGGCCGCCACGACGGCCGTCCCGGCGGCGGCGCGGTCGCTCGTCCACGCGAGGAGGACGGCGACGAGCGCGACCGCGCCACCGAGGTGCGCCAGGAGCGCGGCCGGCCCGGCGACCCGCCGGCTCCAGAAGCCCGCCCGGTACAGCAGCGGCCCGGTGACCGACCCTCCGGTGCGCTGCCCCGCGCGGGCGATCGACACGCGCTCGTCGAACCGGACCTGCCCGGCGCGCGCGAGAAGGACCAGGCCGACGACGGCGGCGACCGGGACGAGCGAGAGCACGGCGGCACGGTCGCCCGGCGCCATGCGCGCGAGACCGTCCAGCACCGACGGCACGCGCGCGCAGACCTGGACGGTGTCCGTCCCGTCGGCTCCCGGGCGCATGCACCGGGCGCCCACCATGACGACCGCGACGGTCGTGACCGCGGCGGTGAGCAGGAGCGTGAGCGCGAGACCGAAGACGCGGACGGCCGCGGCGGTCGGCTCGGGGCGGGCGCGCGGGACGGTCTCGCCCGACGACCGGACGGGCGCGTGGTGCACCGCGCCGTCCTCGGCGCCCGGGACGCGCCGCGCCCAGTAGGCGACGTTCGCGAGGCCGAACGGGACGTTCAGGGCCCACAGCGCGCGCGTCACGCCGCGCGCGACGGCGCCGACGAGCCCGGCCAGAGGGAACGCGCCGAACCGTGCCATCGCGCCCCACGAGTACGCCTCGCGGCGCACGTCCGCGCGGATCGCGTGGAGGTCGCCGCCGCCGACCGGGGACGCGAGCGTCCCCGGAGCACGGTCCCGTGCGTCCGCAGCGGCGGTCGGCACCCAGAAGCTGCCCAGACCGTCGCCGTCGCACTGCTCGACCTCGCCCGGCGGAAGGTCGAGCATGCCGTGCGGCGGCGTGTTCGCCACCCCGTGGATCCGCAGCTCCAGGACGTTCTGTCCCGCCGCGCCCGCGTGCGTCATCGCTCCACCTCCGACGTCGGCGTCGCGCGGCTCGCCGCGCGGCGCTGCCACCTGAGAGAGAGGGACGAGGCGGTTCGCCCGGACGTGACGGACGTTCGTCTCTCGCGCGATCCGGGCATCGGGGGTCGAATAGGGTCATGGGATCCGCGCCGGACGCTGCACCGACCCCCGCCACGGCGGTCTCCTCGAGCTCCGCGGGCACCGCCGAGCGCACGCTCGACGCGCCGTGGTCGCGCCCGCCCGACGACGTCCTGGCCGAGCTCGGCACGGACGCGGGCGGGCTCTCGAACGCCGACGCCGCGGCACGGCTCGCGGAGGTGGGGCCCAACCGGCTGCCCCCGCCGCAGCGCGACCCGCTGTGGAAGCGGATCCTCGTCCACTTCGACGACGTCCTCATCTACATCCTGCTCGTCTCGGCGGTGCTCAAGGCGATCCTCGGCGACTGGGTCGACTTCACGGTCATCCTCGCGGTCGCGGTGATCAACGCGGCGATCGGCTTCATCCAGGAGGGTCGCGCGGAGAGCGCGCTGGAGGGCATCCGCAACATGCTGTCGGTCAACGCGGAGGTCCGGCGCGACGGCGCGTGGGCACGCGTGGACGCCGACGATGTCGTGCCGGGCGACGTCGTGCGCGTGCGCTCGGGCGACCGGGTCCCGGCGGACGTCCGGCTGATCCAGGCGACGAACCTGCGCGTCGAGGAGTCGGCGCTCACGGGCGAGTCGGTCGCGGCGGCCAAGAAGGTCGACGCGGTCGGTGCGGACGCGGGCGTGGGCGACCGGTCGAGCATGCTCTTCTCGAGCACGCTGGTGGCCGCGGGGCAGGGCGTCGGGGTCGTCACCGCGACGGGCACCGCGACGGAGATCGGCCGGATCCAGACCATGATCTCCGAGGTCCGCAGCCTCGCGACGCCGCTCACCCGGCAGCTCGACCGGTTCGGGAAGCTGCTCGCGGTGCTCATCCTCGCGATGGCCGTCGTCATGGTGATCATCGGCCGCGTCTTCCACGACTTCACCGTCCCGGAGCTGATCTCGGCATCGATCGGGTTCGCGGTCGCCGCGGTGCCGGAGGGCCTGCCCGCGCTCGTGACGATCACGCTCGCGCTCGGCGTGCAGCAGATGGCCCGCCGCCGCGCGATCACGCGCAAGCTGCCCGCGGTCGAGACGCTCGGGTCGGTGACGACGATCTGCTCGGACAAGACGGGCACGCTCACCAAGAACGAGATGACGGCGCGCACGGTCCGCACGAGCGGGCGCACGTTCGCGGTCGCGGGTGCGGGATACGCCCCGGTCGGCGACGTCACGCTCGACGAGACCGACGGCGAGCGGCACGCGGACCTCTCCGACGACCGCGACCTCGCCGCCCTGGCGACCGTCATGATGCTCTGCAACGACGCGCGGATCGTCCCCGACGACTCGGACGCCGACGGCTGGCGGCTCGTGGGCGAGCCGACCGAGGGCGCGCTGCGCACGCTCGGCATGAAGGCCGGCGTCGACCCCACGGGGTGGCGGCGCGTCGCCGTCGTGCCGTTCGAGTCCGAGAACAAGTTCATGGCGACGCTCGACGCGGACCCCGACGGCGGCCTGCACGTGCACGTCAAGGGCGCGCCGGACCGCGTGCTCGACCGGTGCACGACCCAGGTCGGCGCGGACGGCGGCACCGAGCCGCTCGACCGCGCGTTCTGGGACGCGCAGATCGACGCGCTCGGCGGGCGCGGGCTTCGGGTGCTCGCGGCCGCCCGCCGGACGGCCGCAGAGGGCACGGAGGACCTCGACGTCGACGACGTCGCGGACGGCCTCGAGCTGTGCGGGCTCGTCGGCATCGTCGACCCGCCGCGACCGGAGGCGATCGAGGCCATCGCGGAGTGCCGCGACGCGGGCATCCGCGTGAAGATGATCACGGGCGACCACGCGGGCACGGCCCTCGCGATCGGCCGCGAGATGGGCATCGTGGACCCCCACGACGGGACCGGCGAGAACGTCGCGCCCGCCGTGCTGACCGGTCCCGAGCTCGAGGAGATGAGCACGGAGAAGCTGCGCCAGGTGGTGCGCGACGTCGACGTGTACGCGCGCACGAGCCCCGAGCACAAGATCCGGATCGTCTCCGCGCTCCAGTCGCACGGCGAGGTCGTCGCCATGACGGGCGACGGCGTCAACGACGCTCCCGCGCTCACCCAGGCGGACGTCGGCGTCGCGATGGGCATCAAGGGCACGGAGGCGACCAAGGAGGCCGCGGAGGTCGTGCTCGCGGACGACAACTTCGCGACCATCGAGCGCGCGGTGAAGGAGGGGCGGCGGATCTACGACAACATCCGCAAGTCCGTGCTCTTCCTCCTGCCGACCAACGGCGCGCAGTCGCTCGTCATCCTCGTCGCGGTCCTGTTCGGCCTCACGCTGCCGCTCCAGCCGGTCCAGGTCCTGTGGATCAACATGATCACCGCCGTCACGCTGTCGCTCGCGCTCGCGTACGAGAAGGCGGAGCCCGACGTCATGCGCCGCGCCCCGCGCGACCCCCAGGCGTCGATCCTCGACGGCGCGTACGTGCGGCGCATCCTGCTCGTCTCGCTCCTCATCGGCGGCGCGACGATCCTGCTGTTCTACGTCGAGCGGGCCCAGGGCGTCCCGATCGCCGAGGCCCAGACGACGGCCGTGACGATGCTCGCGCTCGGCCAGCTCGCGTACCTGTTCAACTGCCGGTTCCTCGACCGGTCGAGCCTCACGCTCGACGTGCTGCGCGGCAACCGGGTGGTCTGGATCTCGGCCGTGACGCTCCTCGCCCTCCAGGCCGTGTTCGTCTACGCGCCGTTCATGCACTCCTGGTTCGACTCGGCCCCCATCGACGTCGTCGAGTGGGGCAAGACGCTCGGGCTCGCGTTCGTCGTCTTCCTGCTCGTCGAGGTGATCAAGTGGGTCGGCCGGCGCTGGACCGCGCGCGACCACGTGCCCGCTCTCGTCGAGCGGCACGACGCCGGTCAGCGCGCCGTCCAGGGGTGAGGCGAGCGAACACGACCCGCCGCTGCACCTCGTAGCTCGTCGCGAAGAGGGCCGCATCGGTGCCGACCTTCGCCGCGAGGAGGGGCACGCCGAGCCCGGTCAGCAGCGCGAGCAGCCCGTAGCTCGCCGCGAGCAGCACGACCGCGAGCGCCGCGTACCGCACGACGGCGGCGCGCAGCGGGACGTCGCGCCCGCCCGCGAACACGAGGCGACGGTTGACGGCGAAGTTGACGCCCGCGCTGAGCAGGCGCGCGCCCACCACGGCCGCGAGGAGCGACCCGGTGAGCGCGTGCAGCACGAGCAGCGCGACGACGTCGACCGCGGCCGACCCGAGCGACGACGCGGCGAACCGCAGCAGCGGAGCCCACACGCGCAGCGAGTCGGCGACGGGCCGGAAGTGGGAGGACGCGTTGTCGTCGAGGTAGACCGTCGCCACGTCCACCTCGACGATCCGGCGGCCTGCGCGGGTCGCGTCGAGGAGCGCGCGCAGCTCGTACTCGTAGCGGTCGCCGCGCACGGCGAGCAGGTCGTCGAGCAGGCCCGGCCCGTAGGCGCGCAGCCCGGTCTGGGTGTCGCGCACGCGGGTCCCCGTCGCGGCCGTGAACGCCCAGCGCGTCGCGGCGTTGCCCACGCGGCTGCGCAGCGGGACGTCGCCCGCGAAGCGTCGTGCGCCGAGCACGACGGCGTCGGGCTCGGCCTGCGACCGCGCCGCCACGCGGAGCACGTCGAGGACCGTGTGCTGCCCGTCCGCGTCGGCGCACACGACGCCGTGGCCGGGCAACCGGTCGCGCACCCACCGGACGCCGGTGCGCAGCGCGTGGCCCTTCCCGCGGTTCACCGGCACCGTGAGCACGACGGCGCCCAGCGCCCGCACCGCGCGGAACACTCCCCCGCACCGCCGGTCGCTGCCGTCGTCGACCACCACGACCGGCAGCCCGGGGACCGCGGCCCGCAGCGCGTCGACGAGCGCGACGAGCCGCGCGTCGGGCTGGTACGCGGGGACGACGACGGCGGTCCGGGCGGCGTGCGCAGCGGGCACCGCGGCAGCGGTGTGCGTGGTCGCGGCCACCATCAGGCACCGTCCGCGACGTAGAGCACGTCGGACGTGCCGCGCTCGCGACCCTGCGACGGGCTGTTGACGACCTCGCCGTCGAAGTACAGGGTCGAGGACCCGCCGCCGTCGATGTTGTACGCGGTCGTCGCGCCGAGGTCCTGCAGGATCCCGGCGAGCTCCGTCATGGTCACGCCGCGGGAGTAGCCCTCCTGGCGCCCGTCCACGACGACGAGGACGAGGTGGTTCTCGTCGACCACCCCGACCGCCGTGCGCGGCTGCTCCCCCTGGATCGAGTGGTTCCCGACGTTCGTGTCGACCTCGACGTCGTCGATCCCGGCCACGACCTCGCCGTCCTCGACGAGCGCGGGCCCGAACGACAGCGTGTTCCAGACCCCGGCGTCGACGAGGCTCTGCGCGTCGGTCGACGCCTCGTCGTAGACCTCGACGTGGCCGTCGCGGTAGAGCGCGAGGCCCTCGCGCGCGCCCTCGTCCCGGTACACGACGCCGTTGCGGATGACGATGCCGGTGTCGCGGAACCCGTAGTAGTCGCCGTTGATCGCGAGGACGGCGTCGTGGTCGGCGGCGATGTCGGACGTCGTCTCCGTGATGTTCGTGCCGAACGCGTCCTGGGCGAACGCGGAGCGCAGGTCCGTCATGTCCGAGAGCACGACGTCGGCCACGTAGTACGTCACGGTGTCGTCGTCCGATCCGGTGGTCACCCGGGAGACCGTGATGCTCGTGCCGTCGG
Organism: Cellulosimicrobium sp. I38E; assembly: GCF_001647255.1. Classification (NCBI taxonomy): domain Bacteria; kingdom Bacillati; phylum Actinomycetota; class Actinomycetes; order Micrococcales; family Promicromonosporaceae; genus Cellulosimicrobium; species Cellulosimicrobium sp. I38E. The sequence goes on along the minus strand of NZ_LUAZ01000046.1, from coordinate 275 downwards.
ACGTGTACGTGTCGCCGTCGACGGTCGCGGTGCTCGCGCCGTCGTCCGCCGTGGTGTCCGGGTCCGACGCCACGCTCGCGTCGAGGCCCTGCGACGCCTCGTACGCCGACACGTCGGCGATCTCGACGTGCTCGACGACGAACCGGTCCAGCGCCCACGCCGTGGCGCCTCCCAGCGGGAGCAGCACGGCGAGGACGGCGACGAGCGCGGCACGCCACCGTCGTCGGCGCCGGGACGCGGGCGGCGCGGACGAGGCAGGCGGGGCGGGAGGGGCG